>CAYNZI010000686.1:0-1926 GCA_964401565.1 uncultured Spongiibacteraceae bacterium | reverse complement strand
AGAGGGGATCAACGAAGCAGGCGCCTTTTCAGCTTGGCTGGCGGCGGCGACATCCTATAGCAATCACCATTTTCCGATGATTCCATTCTACATTTTTTACTCAATGTTTGGTTTTCAGCGCATCATGGATTTGGCATGGGCTGCCGGTGATGCACAGGCTCGTGGCTTCTTGATGGGAGCAACTGCCGGGCGGACAACACTGAATGGAGAGGGACTTCAGCATCAGGATGGACACAGTTTGCTGATGGCCAATATGATTCCAAATTGTGTTGCCTATGACCCAACTTACGCTTACGAGTTGACCGTTATTATTCAAGATGGTCTGAAGCGGATGTATACAGAAAAAGAAAATTGTTTTTATTACATTACCATCGAAAACGAAAATTATTTCCATCCAGATATGCCTGCAGGTTGTGAAGAGGGCATTATTCAAGGAATGTATTTACTGGAACGGTCGACGGGTGACAAGCCGCACACTGTGCAGTTAATGGGTGGCGGTGCCATTTTGCGAGAGATACGGGAAGCCGCCAAACTACTGCGTAGTGACTATAATATTGATGCGGACGTATGGAGCATGACCAGTATTAATGAGCTGCGCCGCGAAGGCCTTGAATGTGACCGCTGGAATTTGATGAACCCTGGGCAGCCTCCTAAAATGTCTTATGTGGCAAGGCAGTTAGCGGAACATGAGGGGCCGGTTGTCTGTGCCACAGATTACATAAAGTCTTACGGTGAACAAATTGCCCCGTTTATTAGGCGCCAGTATCGGGTGCTGGGTACTGATGGATTTGGTCGGTCAGATACGCGAGCGAAATTGCGTTATCACTTTGAGGTTGATCGTTATTTTATCGTTCTTGCTGCATTGAGGTCACTGGTGGAAGAGGGAAGTATTGATGTTTCAGTTGCCATTGCCGCTGCGAAAAAATTTGGTATCACTGGCGATAAGCCCAGCCCGATGAGTAGCTAGAGAAGATCGTGTAGGGAATTCGCGTTGGAGTATTGATAATCGGGAAGTTGATGTGTCTATAGAATTGATAAAAGTGCCAGATATAGGCGGTACGGAAGGCGTAGAAGTTATTGAGATCTGTGTTGCTGTTGGCGATCAGGTTGAACAGGAGCAATCGCTGGTTGTACTTGAATCAGATAAGGCATCAATGGAGGTGCCATCACCGGCCGCGGGGAGAGTGACGTCAATACGTATTTCTGATGGTGACGAACTCTCCGAGGGCGATGTCATATTGGAACTGGATACTGAAGTAGTTTTAGACGATTTAAGGTTCGAATCTGATACGCCAGATACACGATCAACACCAGAACCAGAACCAGAAATCGATTCTCATACTGACGAAGAAAGGGCTCCATCACTTCCTTCTGCGGCAGACCAGTCACTCGCGTCTACGATAGAAGTGATTAGCGTTCCTGATATGGGTGACGCTGAAAATGTCGATGTTATTGAAGTGTGTGTCAATATAGGCGATGAGGTCGCTGAAGGTGATTCACTCATTGTGTTGGAAACAGACAAAGCCTCAATGGAAGTGCCGTCGCCTACCGCTGGCACGGTAGTTTCGTTAGCCATTCACGAGGGTTCTACGGCGTCTACTGGGATGGAAATACTGCAGTTGAAGTTGGCCAGCGTACCCGTAACTTCCGCTAAAGTAGCGTCGTTGCCAAAAAATCCTGATGAAACTATTGAGAGCCCAGCGGAAAGTCTTACAACAACGACAACTCCGCTCGCGCCGGTGTCTGCGGACACTGTTGCTATTTTGCCATTATCGGGGGAGAAAAACCTAAAGGGTGATTCGGCCTATGCGGGTCCTGCGGTGCGTCGATTGGCTAGAGAAATGGGTCTGGACGTAACCTTGGTCAATGGCACGGGTCCACGAGGGCGAATTGTAAAAGATGATCTTAAGTTGTACATCAAAAAGG
>CAYNZI010000685.1:0-1928 GCA_964401565.1 uncultured Spongiibacteraceae bacterium | reverse complement strand
CATTGATCAGTCGCTTGATTTCGTGGGCGGCATCGATAATATCAGTGCTGTTTCCGCACTGTTCGAGGCTGCCCCACTGTTCGGCGATACAAACATTTGGGTTGCTGAGAATACGTTTAACGTTCATTACTGAGCTGGCCAATATCAATGGTGGTGGTAGGGATGGTGGCGGCAAGGCTATTGGAGACTGTGCTGAAGTTAAAGTCGGCCAGTAATTGCTTTAGCCTTGCTTCGCAGCGGTGCAAATTGGTGTAGTGTCGAAACCGTGAAAAGGCGCTGGCCCCCGGTATTCGAGGTTGATCTGGGTCAATCTCCCAGGGGTGCAGATAAAAAATCTGTGGCACTGTGCTCTGCTCACTGGCGCGGTCAAACAACCAGCGACTCAGCGCATAGGGATATTGCCGAAAGTAACCACCACCCGCCGCAGGGATTGATTGGCCAAAAAGTTTGGCCGTGGTCAGTGGGAATTCTGTTATCTGATCGCCACCATTGGTGCTGATAATATAGGGTTGTTTGGGGCTTGAAGCAATGCCATAGCGATCATGATGAACCGGGAAAATACTCGAATCCCAGGTAAATCCCAAGTCGCCAAGAATATCCAGCGCCCATAGCGATTGCTGAGTAATAGAGTAACTGGCAGCCCGGTAGCCCGTCACCGGTGCGCCAATCAAGTCTTCCAATATCTGCTTGGACTTTGCCGTTTCATCGCGAAACGTTTGCTGGCTTTGGGTGTAAATAAGCTGGTGACTATAGCCGTGTGAAGCAATTTCATGCCCCTGTGACGCAATCTCCTTAATCAAGACAGGGTACCGCTCTGCCACCCAGCCCAATACAAAAAAAGTTGCCTTGATGCTGGAGTCATCAAATAGCGACAGTAACCGCTGCGTGTTGTGCTCGACCCTTGATGGCCATTTCGACCATTCGCTGGGGGCAATAACGTCACCAAATGCGGCCACATGATAGTAGTCCTCCACATCAATCGTCATCGCGTGAGCAACTTTTGACGAAGCTGCTGTGATGGCGATAGTGGCATCAGTATTGGCGGTGCTAGTATCAGTGATGATGTTGGCTTTGGTATCGGGCATAGTATTCGTGAGGCCAGGTAGTGGTTTAATCCGCAATTGTGACTGAGCGATCCAGCACCCCCGCTCGTTGGCAGTGTAGCCTATATGCGGGTAATAAGCCTGCGGACAACAGGATGAGTTTACATTCGGGGCCCAATCACTCTTGGGTTAGCTATCGTAAGTGCTTGCCTATTAATGTTCACATATGTCTCTCTGGATATATTTTTTTCATAATCCACGGGGGTACTAATGGTTTAAGACGAGGGAGCCATGTTTTTGGAAGATAGCCTATTAATAGATCAACATGGGTGGCAATCTGGCCTCTCATCGAACTGTGGTTAAGTTGTTCAGAAAAGTTTAGTTCGTGAGCAGTTAGTTTTACATCGAAAAAGCTAGCAATTCTTGATGCTGTTTTTTCAGGTAAACGCTTAAAATCGTTGTAGTGAACCACAATATAAGGGATTTTGAGATCTGTTAGTGTTTTTTCCGCTGTAGATATGTGGTGCTCTATACGGTCGTAAGTATCTTTTTTGTCTGAGGGACTCAAATTGCGCCATTTTACTCGAACAAAGCTATTGTATATTTCTTCGGGGTCCCGTTTTATTAAGATAACTCCCGTATTTCCCCTGTCACATAATGACCACCAATACTGCAGTGTGTAGCACAATCTAGGGTCTTTCCACATCCATGGGGAGTGTTTGTCGAATCTATCAACCAATTTTCGATGAGAACTGCTTCGTTCTAATTGTCGAATTGCCTGGGTTTGCTCTTCGGAAATTGCCTCGTACTACCAGGTGTTATCGTACTTAAAGTCAGCGGCGGAAAAAATCTTTGCATTAGCTGGAATAAGTGAATCAGCTTCCC
>CAYNZI010000684.1:0-1932 GCA_964401565.1 uncultured Spongiibacteraceae bacterium | reverse complement strand
CTGCAACGTTAGCAAGTGTTGCCATCCGTTTTACAACGTCGTCGGAATAAACAATACCTGTCGGATTAGAAAATCGAGGTACGCACCAAATGCCTTTGATACCACTATCAGTCTTCACTAATTTTTCGACTATATCCATATCTGGACCGTCGTCATTCATCGGAACAGGAATCAGTTCGATGCCAAGATGCTCACAGACTGAAAAATGGCGATCGTATCCGGGAACCGGTGCGAGGAACTTAATTACCTGCTCTTCGTTTATCCAGGCGCTATCCTGATCAGAAACACCGTGAAGCATCGCTAGTTGGGCAGCGAAGTACATCATCGTGAGGCTGCTGTTGCCCCCGACTAAAACCTCTTCGGGTTTTACACCGATCATCGATGAAAACAGATCTTTTGCTGCTGGTATCCCGTCGAGTCCGCCGTAATTACGAAGATCGGTGCCGGTGCTGTCGATATATTGATGGTCCAAAATACCATCCAATGAATTGGATAAGTTCAATTGTTCGGAACTGGGTTTGCCCCGCGTCAGATCCAGATTAAGACCTGCTTTTTGACGTGTTTGATACTGCTCGCTGAGAGAGTTGTGCCATTCATGCAGTTGCTCTGGCGTTACCTGGTTGAGGTGCAAAGTATTGTCCCTTTTCATGGAAGCGTTAAGAGGGTGTTGTTGTTACTGAGTGAATGACTGCCTGTTGATCGAGTTTAGCCGAAAAGCCAATGATACGTGTAACCATTCGTGGTAAATCGTTGTTTGCGTGGCTATTTGGCGTAGTGAGCAATTAGTTTTTCCATTTGTGCCATGGCAATGTCTGAGGCGTCGATGATCTGAAAGCCCGACCAAAAACGCTGGATATTGTCGACTTCCCTACACCATAAGCAGTCGGCTCCGAGAGTCAGGGTGTTACTACCTTCCAGTGCAAAGGGCAGATGTAACGAAAATTGGTAGATTGATTTAACCGGAATTTCCCTATCGGTAATTAACATGATTCCCTCGATGGTGGCATTAACCAGTTCACCAAAATCGCCGCCGTTGATGACGTCACTGACGGTAATCGCTTGATTGATTTCTACACGTGGGTGCTTTCTTTCGATTATGTCTGTCATGTTCATACCTATCTGATTTACTTCAATCCAATTTTTTACAGGTCATCTGATAATATGTCGTCATATACGGGGTTGCCTGGCATAGCGTTATCTTCATTGGCCCAGGCAATGAAATCCTTATTGCGACAACTGTCTGAGCAAAAAGGGCGATGCGGGTTGTCGGCTCGCCACTCAGTACGCGTTTTGCAACCAGGGCAGTCGACAAATTGTGGTGTATCTTCGTTCATTGTCGGGGTCATTTGTGTGTGATCTCTGACGCTAGTTGCAGGTATTGCTGGTGCATGCTTTCCACAGCTGCGAGAAGTTCATCCAGCCCTGCGGTATTTTCAATGACATCATCAGCAAGTTCCAAACGCTGTTGCCGCGACGCCTGGCTGGCTATTATCCGCTTGACCTGCGCTTCATCGTTGTTGTCACGTTTGGTTGTTCTTTCTAATTGAAGCTGTTCCGGTACGTCGATAACCAATAGCCGGTTGCAGAAAGATTTTTGATCAGATTCTATCAATAATGGTGATACAAAAATGGCGTAAGGGCTTTTGGCAGTAGCTAAACCGCGGGCAATTTCTTCGGCAATAAGAGGGTGTAAAAGTGCTTCTAGCCATTTTTTATCATCGGGGCTGGCAAAGATTTTTTTGCGCAAAGCAGCACGGTCCAATGATTGGTCGGCTAACAGTATTGCGTCGCCGAAGTGTTCCGCGATTTTCCGCAGTGCTGGTTTTCCCGGTTCAACAACAACGCTGGAGGCAATATCTGCATCAATAATTTCACTGCCCAAATGACCAAAATAATCAGATGCGGCCGTCTTGCCACTACCAATGCCTCCCG
>CAYNZI010000683.1:0-1934 GCA_964401565.1 uncultured Spongiibacteraceae bacterium | reverse complement strand
TGGTGCTCGGTAAAATCCCGCGCACTCGCTACGGAATCCATTTTTCAACGGACTGTTAGATAGCGGTCCTTCTATCTCATGTTCATTTTGCCCGGACGCGAGGCAATGTGACGCGGATTAAACGCAGCAATCCACATCGCCTTGGACGCGGCGTATGATAATCGTTCCCCGATGCATTCACGGCGCGGGGATATTGTCTTACTTGCGGAATATTTTGCAGGCGACGTCCTTCAGGAAAGCAGGAGGGCGGATGGTGAGTTTGCCATCGGCGCCCACTGTTACGCTCTCGGTGTTTGTGGGTTTGCCTTTGTAGGTATCCCACCATTCGATGTTATATTTTCCAGGTTTGGTATCCTCCATGATAACGGTAATGCCTTCGATGATTTTGAGTGCATCTGGCTCTTTCCATCGCAGATACCATGTGTTTTTGGCATTATGGAACCATAGCATTGACATATCCGGTCCCTGCAAACCGAAGACTACCGCGTTTTCCACGTGGGTAGCCTGCGACGCTTTGCGGAACGTGATGTCGCCAAGAGTCATCCAACCCTTGCCGGTGTTGCGGATCTTCACCACGTTCATTCCGGCAGGTGCTGGTAGGCTGATTGTCCGCTTGAACTCGTCGACTTTGGGATTGCTCTTGCCGTCGACGTCGGCGAGTGTGAGCTTGGTCACCTTGCCGTTATGCTCGATCTCCAGTGTGGTGCCCTCAAGCTGAACGGCCTTGAGTGGGATATCAATTTGCGAGTCAGACGGCATGTTGATGGAAAACTGCGCCTTGCCGGGTTTCTTCTGGTCGCGGCCGAAGAGCATGTTGCCCATTGTTTTGGTCAGGTACTTGTTATCGGCTTCCACTTCGCGGGGATTGTTCGATTTCTGATCAATGTCGTGAGTAATCGCCCAGATGAGACCTTTGTCAATCATGAACCGTCCGCCGCCACCCCAGCGTGGGACGCACTTGATAATTACGTCAAGCGGCTTGGCATCTTTGTTTGAAACCATGGCGGTTAGCTCTACGTTTTTGAACTTCTGGCGATCCCACTTGATCCCGCGTGCGAAGTTGGAAAACGCCTGCATATGTTCGTACAAGTCCAGTGAATCGTGATACCTGTGCTGCCACCAGAGCAGGATGTTTCCGGCAGATCGGGTCATTGCGCAGGTCCAGAAGGCATTGTGCATGAACACGCCTTTGCGGTCGATCTCTTGGGCCTTGTTCGCGCCGGAATAGCTCATGCCGAACTCGCCGCCGAGATTGGGTTTGTTGTATTTGTTTTTGCCTCGCTGCCTGTGGCGGACTACCGAGGCGTCGGTAGTATATTCATGTGTTATCGTGAAGTCGATCTCAGGAAGTTTCCATATCGCTGGGTCCTCACAGCTTTCTCCCGAGCCGAAACAGGTGCTGACCATATGGTTGTTCGGGTCAATCTTGTGCAGATAGGTGGCCATATCTTTGTGCCACTTGCGGACCGACGGGAGGTCTCTCTGAAAGCCGTCAGTGTAATTGACCTCGTTAAAAAGTTCCCAGCCGAGAATATTCGGCGAGTATCCCCAGCGGGCAACGATGTATCTCATCAGGGACTTTTGGTATTTGATCGCCTGCGGATTGGTGAAATACTCGGCCGCAGTTGCGCACGGGCCGCGGCCGGTTTTCTTGTTGAAACGGCTGTACTTCCAGTGGCTCGCGTGCGCGAGGGCTGTCTGGTTCAGATTGGGAATCATATAGACACCGCGTTTGCGAGCGGCTTGGAGCACGTAGTCCATTTTGAATCCATTAACCAGCGAGTACTGGCCTATTCTTGATGGTTCCACAATAAGTGGACCGGATATGGCATTCATGTTGAGGCTGGTGTAATTGGCTCCGAATGCGGCAAGCTGGTTGAGATGGTGCTTGTATCGCAGTATGTCATAGTTAGTAGCCGCCCAGAAATGTGCCG
>CAYNZI010000682.1:0-1937 GCA_964401565.1 uncultured Spongiibacteraceae bacterium | reverse complement strand
AGAATAGCGCGCCCGCAGGCCGTGCTCAAAATCACCCCAGCGCTCTTGCGCCTCCTGCACGCGGTTCTCACCAAACAAACGTTGCCCAGCAGACAGGGCCTCTTCAATACGCTCAATCGGCTGCTTCTTGCTTACCGCGATTAAGTTTACATCATCCTTCAATCGCCCACAGGAAAGCGCAGCACGAATAATTTTATCTTGGATAAGGGAAAGGTTTTTTAAAACAGACATTTTACAAGTCTAAACGTCATTGCGAGGAATGCAATGACAAAGCAATCTACTAGATTGCCGCGCTCGCTTCGTTTGCTCGCAATGACACTGACATATTAGGGCAAAAAGAAAGGGCCTCAAAAGAGGCCCTTCCAAATTCTATACGGTAGAAATCAAACTATTAGAAGTTGATTTGTGTACCCAATGTTACGTATGTAGCATCAACATCTTTCTGAGCCACAATAGCATTTTCATGCTCAATATAACCAATTGATCCGCGGAAAGTCATACCTGGGCCATATGTATATGTAACACCACCGGAATAACGACGAGTTTCTTCGTCTTTAATACCAAATGTGTTGTCTTGGTCATAGTAAGATGCGCCAAGTTTGAATGGGCCAGTTGTGTAGTCTACACCGATAACCAATGTTTCTTCATCATCGCGAGTAGTAGATGTTTCACGACCCTGATTGTCTTCAGTGTAGATAACACCAAGACCGAATGGACCGATATCGAAGTCAGCACCAACATTCCATGCTTGACGATCATCAAATGATCCAGGGGCAACTACATCTCTTTCGAGGTCTGAGTGAGCATAACCAGCACCCAAGATAACGCCAACATTATTGAACATGCCTTCATAACGAACGGCGGCTTCATATATTTCGCCAAGACCGTTTTCCTGATTGTCTATCCCAACACCGCCAAGATCATCAGCAGCATCACTGTCTGGTGAGTAAGACACACCAGCTTGGAAGCCGTTCATGATTGGTGAAAGGTAAGTTAGCTTGTCGTTTTTACCAGACTGGTCCATGTCATAGTCAATACCGTCAGCATTCACTGAAAAAGTAGTAGGTGCCGCAGTTGAGGCTTGATTAAGTACAGAATAGTTAACAGGCTGAACATACTGACGGATACCGTCGATGTTTGAGTCTGCAGAAGGAGCAGCAACTTGTAGAAGGTAACCAGCGCCATCTTCAGCACCGAAATTTACACGACCCCAGCCACCTGAGAAATAAACATATGACTCATCAACAGTGAAGGTATCGTTACCATCAACATCTGCTTCGATGTGCGCACCAACAACAAGACCATTGTCTAGTGTAGTTTCGCCAGTGAAGTGAAGCTCTGTGTCACGAATGATATCGAAATCATTTGCTTCGTCAGCACTATTGTTAGTCGCTGGCTCGTCTTGGTCTACGAACGCGCCGTAGCCTTTAAAGTAACCGCCCAATTCAAGGTCGATGTCCGCATGTGCCGGAGCAGCAGCAAACACAAGACCGCAAACGGCAGCTGATGTAAGTAGTTTTTTCATTAGTAGTTCCTCCAAATTAAATAAAATTATCTGCTGTTCCCAGCAAACAAGACGTATTAAGCCTGTGTTTTCGGGGGGGGTCAACGCGATTTGTACATAAATATCACATTTTTTTGAAAATCGTTGCAAATTTGCAACACGCCTATTCCTTCATTTATACACAGGCTGTAAGCCTTCCTAATCAAAGACGGTGCTTGTGAGCTTAAAATTTGCATGCTAATAAAATGAAATCAATTCAAAATTTTTAGGATTTAAAAGCAATGGTAAGATTTGCAGCGCCCTTTTTAACATTTTTCATTTTGCTCGCCGGACTAATGATGGCCGGTTGTAGCAACGATAGCATTAAAACCGAAGCCAAATACCCCACCGGCTATGACCGCACATCAGATGCCAATGACATCTATAGTAAGCC
>CAYNZI010000681.1:0-1955 GCA_964401565.1 uncultured Spongiibacteraceae bacterium | reverse complement strand
GAAAGCAGGGACTCCTGACTTTGCTCGTGCCGATACCGGTAAGTTGACAATACCGTTGGACACAGTTCCAACTAGGTTCTCTAGAACATTGAAGCCAGACTGCTGCGTCTTTTATATGAAAGTCATGTGAAATCATACCAAAACCTTAAGATTTGAATCAGTGTTGTCGGTGATAATCCGCCGTCTTTAACGACTGCTATTGGATAACATTATGAATATGGCTATGGCTCGGTCAGTAAATAATTAGTATGCGAGAACAAAATGACACCTTTTTTCACTTCTTTACGTGCGGGCCTTCTCCTTTCATTTGCCGGGGTACACAGCGTTAGTGCCCAAGATGTGCCACCCCAGTTCCAACCTGTCTTCGCCTCCTATCAAGCGATTGCAAACTCGCAATGCACCGAAATGGATGGCGGTGAATTTGATATGTATGGCGGTGTGCTTTTGGTCGCTGATTTCAACGCGGACGGCATTACCGACCCAATCATTGATACGCATGGCATGCATTGCTCAACATCGGCCACATTGTTTGGCGGTGCCTCGGGCGGCTGGACTTATGACGTGTTTATTTCGGAAGGCGCATCGTACAAGCAGTACAGCTTCCTGGCTGAGAGCAGTATGGTTATTTCTGATGCCACAACGCCAATCCTGATACTAAACCAACATGGGTCTAATTGTGGCATCACCACTGGCGCTTGCTACCAGGCTTACTTTTGGGCTGAGGACAAATTTCGCTCAGCTTCTGAAATTCAACATCCGGTGAATTGAAATGAGCATTGTTAGATGGACGTTGATTTTCGGCGTGGTGACTTTGTTATCATCCTGCGGATCGGAAATAAAAATTGCCGGTGGTACCTACCAAAGCGGGATTGACGGGGTTGAGCCGCTTCCCGCGGAGGAACCTGTTGAGCTGCTGTTGGTGGATGCGGAAAATATGCGGGTGATTTTGCAAGTTGACGGTAAAACCATACGGGATTTCAACGCAGAGCCGACGGGGAAATGGGGGGAAGGATGCCAGACCAATTTCACCACAGACCGAATGGAACGCTGGCGATTGATCGATAATGTGATCTCGGATCCAGAGCCTGTGTTTTTGTCCGCGACCTGTGATGGCCTAAGCGTTGTCATGTCAAACGATACGAAGTCTGTGTTGTTTGGAATACCGGAATAGCGTGAATATCCTTCAGGATGGCGCCTACAATAGGGGCTTTCCGGAGGGTTTGTATGAAAGAAAAATTATGAAACTAAAACCTCTCTTACTCAATTTTCTGCTGGTATTTGGAACAGTTTTCACAACGCAAGCTTGCGCCGAGGATAATCTTCTCCCTGCCTTCTACTCGGTCACGCGAGTTAGTGCTGATGATGTTCTGAATGTTCGCGAGGAGCCAAGTGCCTCCTCCCCAATTATCTTCTCCTTTGAACCAAATTCTCGCAACATAGAAGTGGTTAGCCTAAGTGATGGTGGTAAATGGGGGCTGGTTTCCATTCCTGAAGCGCATGGGTGGATATCTATGCACTACCTTGACCGGCAATTGGGGCAGAGCAATACCAATTTGCCGCGCCCAATGGTGTGTTTCGGTTCAGAACCATCATGGTTTCTTAAATTAGGAGACCAACACTCAGAGTTTAGTCAGATTTATGGGAATACCATGCTGTTGGAAAATAAGTGGGAAGATACTGCTGTTGGAATGGGCTCGTATATTTATGGCGTGCTTCTACAGGGTGAAGAAACGCAAATTCATGCTTCTATCGAGCGAAGTGTTTGCTCGGATGGGATGAGCGATAGCCTCTATGGGCTGACAATTAATGCCTTTCATTCTGACATATCAGGTACTCAACTTTATAGAGGTTGCTGTAGCTTACGATGAACATTGAAGTGCCTCTAGCTGTAACCATGACAGACCGGCGGGACACTTGTGTTGTTACATTAGCTTGTCTCTGAGCGCTTCGTAAGG
>CAYNZI010000680.1:0-1970 GCA_964401565.1 uncultured Spongiibacteraceae bacterium | reverse complement strand
GGACTGGCCGCCTGTCAAAAGGGTCTGGCTGTCGGCTTCATCACCGCATCGGCGCTCGTCCATGAGTTGAGGGAAGCAGCAGATGAGAAGCGGCTACTGCGTTTTCAAAAAAAACTGGCCAAATACAAACTGCTCATCATCGATGAACTGGGATATGTCCCCCTGTCGCC
This sequence comes from uncultured Spongiibacteraceae bacterium, assembly GCA_964401565.1. Classification (GTDB taxonomy): domain Bacteria; phylum Pseudomonadota; class Gammaproteobacteria; order Pseudomonadales; family Dasaniaceae; genus Oceanicoccus. Next base: position 1,800 of record CAYNZI010000680.1, on the reverse strand, counting down.
AAGTGGGGCCGAACTGCTCTTCGAAGTCTTCTCCCAACGCTACGAACGCGGCTCAACCATCGTGACATCAAACCTACCATTTGATGAATGGACCAGCATCTTCGGTTCTGAACGCCTCACCGGCGCACTACTCGACCGACTTACCCATCATGTCCATATTCTGGAGATGAACGGTGAGAGTTACCGCCTCAAACACAGCCGAACACAGAGAAAATAACCCCTGAAACACCGGCTTGCCCACAGGCCCGCCCTGCTGCGTCAGCCATATGGAGGGCACTCCGCAGGGCGACCCTCTGGACAACCCTTCCCAATAGAAAAGTGGTGTATTTTTACTCCGGCCAATGGTGGAATTTTACTCCGGCGTTGACACTGCAACCTTTTAAAGAGGGAACTTACATTTGTTGCAGTTTACAGCATACCTAAAGCCTTGGGAATCCTTATTCTATAAGACTTTCAATGGTATTTTAGGGGAGACTACTTACTCTTGATGCCATAATCTTTTCTCCTATAAGACATTATATCTGATGATAGGAGCGGTATAAATCCGTGACACGACCATAAAAATACTGTCCCTGTTGTATGACCCTATAATTAGGTTTTACAACAAGGACAGATTTCGATTCCAATTCATAAAGCATTTGGCTAGCTAATTACTATATAGTTATATTCTTCTTTAAAAATTATAGTTGATACCAAATGAATAAACAGGATGATTGTCAAGAGTAGCAATAGGGACAGCATTGACATTGGCAAAATCAAATCGATCTACTCCAGTCAGATTGGTCCCAGTTAAGCGCAGTTCTAAATTGTCCCAAACTGCATAACTAACCGTCGCATCCAATATTCCCGTAGCATCAGTGAAGCGATTCGAAGCGCTACGAAGATCTGTACCAGCTAGCGCACGTAAATATGCACCGCGATATGTATAGGAAACCTTCGCTGAAATACCGCGCCCTTCATAATATAAAGATGCATTGTAGTTATTCTTTGAAGCACCTGGAAAAGGCAAAGAGCCAATTTGATTAGGGATATTGCCAAGTTTGCTATCAACATACGTGTAGTTAAAGATAGCGCCTAATCCTTCCGTAATAAAAGATAATGGTTGCGTTATATTCAATTCAAAACCTTTAATAGTCCCATCCGAAGCATTTACGGGTTGATTAGCAAAAAAATCCGATGAAAGTGTAAAACCAGTCGGTAAAATTATGCTGGCACCTGGGACCTCCTGAACCAGAATAAAATCCGATACATCCTTATAAAAAACACTGATATACACCGTGCCACCGTTCTTCGTATACCATTCCAATGTTATATCTACCTGGTCCGTAGTAAAGGGGGCCAAATTTTCATTTCCAGCAGAGGCACTATCAATCTCAAAGGCTGTCGTATTACCAAAGAAACGTACCTTTGGCACCAGATTACTAGGATCAGGGCGAGATAACACTCGAGATAGACCAACACGCAAATTGAGGTCGTCATGCAAGGAAACTTTTAAATTCGTGCTAGGTAGTAATTTAGTATAGGAGCCGCTGGTAGTACTCAAACCGGGCACGAATGCTACAACCCCTTCACCCGTATAATCAACATTTATAACTTGCAGGCCTATATTTCCAGAAAAGGCGTCTCCTCCGAAGCCAATTTGAGCATAACCCGTGATTACTTTTTCTGTTAGTTGAAATTGCTCTGCTGGATCACCAAGGCCAAAATAGCTTCCTTTCAAGCTATTGGGAAAAGCATCAGCAACAGCATTGAAATCACCAGCCTGTAAATAGCCAATCAGAGATGGACCAAAGGTTTCGG
>CAYNZI010000679.1:0-1972 GCA_964401565.1 uncultured Spongiibacteraceae bacterium | reverse complement strand
CGGCGTTGAGAAGCGTGCTGAAGGCGATACCTTGTTCCTGAAAATTATGTTGAAGTATTAGCAGCCACGCATCTTGTCTATAGCTCTATAAAGGAAATTGAATTGACCACGATATCTCGATACTTCACCGCATTGCTTGCTCTGTATACCCTATCTATACCAGCAATAGCCGCTGACAAACCGAATATCATCTTCATGCTTGTAGATAACTTCGGCTACGGTGATCTGGGCTCCTATGGAGGGGGCGAGCTACGCGGTGCACCGACGCCTGAGCTCGACCAATTCGCAGCAGAAGGTCTTCGGCTGACCAATTTCAATGTTGAGCCCGAGTGTACGCCCTCGCGCTCGGCCTTTTTGACCGGACGTATGCCTATTCGCAGTGGAACATCCGCGGTTGACCTGATGGGCGGATTGCAGGGGTTCACGCCCTGGGAATACACTATTGCCGAACTGTTGGCGGACGAAGGTTATGTATCGGCGGCCTATGGAAAATGGCATGTCGGCGATACCGAGGGCCGGTTCCCCACGGATCAGGGTTTCGATGAATGGTACGGATTTCCGCACTCCAGCAATGGCCCTCTGGGTGAATTGCAACCGGGCTATGACGCAGAACTTGTTGGCCCACAAGGAATCTATGAAGGGAAAAAGGGTGAAAGGAGTCAAAGGGTAGGTAACTTTGACCTGAAGATGCGTCGCCTGATGGATAGAGAAATTACAGATCGTGCGGTCAAATTTATCGACAAAAATGCCAAGGCAGATAAGCCATTTTTTTTGTATCTTCCCTTCTCCTTGCCCCACAGCCCACCACTGCCCCACCCCGATTTTGATCACAAAGGACGCAGCGATTACCAGAACGCCCTTATGGAAATAGACCACAATGCTGGAAGAGTGATCGCGGCGGTAGATGACGCTGGCATTAGCAGTGACACTATCGTTGTCTTCGCCAGTGATAACGGGCCTGAAACACTCAACGGTATTGGTATCCAGTATGGCGGCCAGTCGGATTCCGGTCCATTTCGCGGTGAATTCCCCAGTGCCTGGGAAGGGGCGATTCGGGTGCCGGCAATTATCCGCTGGACGGGCCACGCTCAAGCGGGTCGTGTGTCGAACGAAATTGTATCGATACTGGATTTTTACCGCACTTTCGCCCATGTCGCCGGTGGCAGCGACAGGGTGCCGACTGACAGGCCTGTAGATTCAATAGACATGTCAGAGTTTTTCTTCGCAGGCCAGAAGTCTTCCGGTCGTGAGCATGTACTGTTTTTTCACGGAGAAAACCTGTTGGCAATTAAATGGCGCAATTACAAAATTCATCTTGAGGTAAATATGCCGGCGCGCAGTGGCCCCGTTGTCGCCGCTGGCCAAGGTGTGCTCACCGGTGTCCACCAGAAACTCACCGTACCCTTCATTTTCGACATTGAAAATGACCCCAAGGAATTATGGAATATCAATGGTGCGAATAAATGGCTGAGTCCGATCGGCGGCGGTATTATCCGGGACTACGCAGTCAGCACGATGAAGCATCCCAATCTGAAGCCTGGAGCCAAAGGCCCGGCAGAATTTCGTTGAGGAAGTAAGCCATGGCTGATGTCGGATTGAAGAATCATTCAAGAAAAGGGTTTTTGCGAGCAATTGTGCTGGTGTTAGTGACGAGCTTAAACGGTTGCGTAAGCGTTGGGCCAGATACCATCTCGCGGGACCGCTTTAACTATGGCCAGGCCATAGCGGATTCGTGGGAAGAACAAATGGTGTTCAATATGCTTCGTGTTCGCTACGGCGAGGCCCCGGTCTTTCTGGATGTCACACAAGTAATAAATCAATACTCACTAGAGGGGCAAGTGGGAGCAACGGGAACGGTGGGTGGCGTTCCCAGTGCTGGAAGCAACGCTGTGGGCGGGCAGGGAGCAGTGCGCTGGGCGGATCGGCCTACAATTACTTATACACCCGTGTCCGGTCGCCGATTCACAAAAAG
>CAYNZI010000678.1:0-1972 GCA_964401565.1 uncultured Spongiibacteraceae bacterium | reverse complement strand
CACGTTTCGGTCATACCGTAACCTGTCGACGGTCTTGCAGTCGCTACGGCCTTGTCTATTTTAGCGACCAAATCAGGTTGCAGTTGTGCGCCGCCGCCGCCGACTGCTAAAAGACTGCTGGTATCATACTTGTCGAAATCTGGATGAGAGATAAGCTCTCTGGACATGACAGGAACCCCCGTCAAGTTGGTTATTTTCTCTGCTTCAATGATTTTTAGAGCGTCTTCCGCGTCCCATTTGTACATCAGAACCAACTTCCCGCCACCGATGGTTGTGGTTTGGGCGAGGCAATTGTTTGCTGTTACGTGGAAAAGCGGGGTAGTGATCAACCCTGAGACAGGGGCTGCGTCGTCTGGGTTCGGCGGCGCGGTCTTTTCAAGCAATGCGGTGGTTAACGTTCCCATATTGCTGAGAAAGGCAATATTCATGATATTACTGACACAGCCACGATGGGTTAGCTGCGCGCCTTTAGGCCGCCCCGTCGTGCCCGAGGTATAAAATATACAGGCGTCGTCATCTGGGTCGACGATGTGATCGGGCAGCGCTCCGGGAGTTGCAGTAACCGTCTCGAAGGGCACGTCAGAATCATTCGCAGAAGTGGCCCGAATGGTAACGACCTTCATGCCCTTGAAATCGGAACGTACATTGTCGAACCGATCAAGCCGTTCTTGATCACAAAAAAGAACCTTGGGTGTTGAGTCAGATAATCCAAAGGCCATTTCTTCTTCAACCCACCAGGCATTCATGCCCACGATGGCTATCCCCTGTGTCATGCAGGCCCAGTAAATAAGTAGCCATTCGGGGTAGTTTCTCATGGCTATTGCGATTCGATCTCCCGGCTTTATGCCTTGCTGTAGCAGCCAATTGGCAATAGCGGCTGTATCTGCATGGGCTTGGGCGTAGGTTTTCCGCTCGTCTTGAAATACCAAGTAGTCGCGGTCAGCAAAGGCCAGGGAGGAAAGCCATACTTCCCGTAAACTCGGGGGCGCTGTTGCAAAGGTTTTCAGCATATTACCGCGGATTTCTGTTTCCACGATCTCGAATGGTGACCCTTGGCCTGCTAATTGTTCCCACACTGTCTGCATTTCACTGTACATTTGGACCTACTCCGCAATCTGTTCGTTGAATTTTATTCTTAAGTTTTGAGCAATATTTGGGTGTGATTTTATCACTACCTAGCGCTTTATAACTGTCTCAATCTAGTCTTTCTCGTAAGTTTCGCGTCGAAAAGTACGATAAGATAAGGATTCTTTGCCGTTGATGCAAATCTGTTTGCTATAACTCTCTCAGGGCCGATATATTACTGATAGACGATACGATGTAATGACCTTTAAATTGGCTTCTGTAGTGACGTATTGTTACAAATTGTTAATGGATTATTAGGCAGGGTGGCCGCCATTGTTCAATCTGTCAGTTGGCCATCATTGACCAATAACGGTTGTTTATACACATAACACTTGACGCGCAAGTGGGCTCCCAATGACCTGGCTGGATTTTTGTATGTTGAAAGCGCTTTTACTCGATATGGACGAAACGTTATGTGACACCGGAGCGGCCAATGAGCAGGCGCAACGGCTAATGGCACGTGCGGTGGACGCAGAGTTTGGCCCGGGTGTCGATGGAAAAAAATTTGCCGAAGCTTACAGGGCAGGAATCTATCGGCAGTGGACTGATAGGCAACGAGACCGCTATCTTCCGATCATTGAACAATACAGTGAAGAGGCGTTTCGTGTGCAGCTTATCCGAGACCTTTTTGACGAACAAGGTCTACATGACGTTAGTTCGATGGTTGTCAAAACGCTTCAAAGCAAGTTCGATACGGATCGACTGGTAGCATTTCATTTCTACCCGGGGATTGTCGATTTTCTCGCCGAGGCTCGAAAACTCTTTACTCTCATTGTTATTACTAATGGGCCTGAGTTTTCGCAGATCCCGAAACTGGCGGCGGTTGCGATGGATGAGCACGTGGACC
>CAYNZI010000677.1:0-1981 GCA_964401565.1 uncultured Spongiibacteraceae bacterium | reverse complement strand
AAAAATCAAAGACGGTTGCCGAAAAGAGCAGCCATCGCCGTTTGGCAACAGGGGATTCAATGATCAGCTCGCAGGAGTCGGATCAGCAGTTGGTAGCGCGTGTGCAAAAAGGCGATACCACGGCTTTTGACTTGTTGGTGCTCAAATACCAGCATAAAATTTTTGGGCTGATATCTCGCTACGTCAGAGATTCGGATGAAATTCAAGATGTTGCGCAGGAAGCGTTTATCAAGGCCTTTCGCGCGCTCCCCAAATTCCGTGGAGACAGTGCGTTCTATACGTGGCTGTATCGGATTGCTATCAATACCGCTAAAAACTATTTGGTCTCGCGAAGTCGTCGACCGCCAGCGACAGATGTTGATGTTGAGGATGCAGAATACTACGAATCGGCATCATCCCTGCGAGACATAGAAAACCCGGAAAATGCTCTCTACGGAGATGAGCTGAAACAAGTTGTTGAAGACGCGATCAAAGAGTTGCCGGAAGATCTGCGAACAGCCGTAACACTGCGTGAGTTTGACGGCCTCAGTTACGAAGATATTGCCGACGTGATGGATTGCCCGGTCGGGACAGTTAGGTCGAGAATATTTAGGGCGCGTGAAGCGATAGACAAACGAGTAAAACATCAAATTTTTGGTACGGAGCCAGACGACCATCTGACACTGGTTAAAAGCTAGAACATACAATGATTGAATACAGAAAATCGAAATTAGAGAAGAGGTAGTGCATGAGTGATCAATTGCGGGAGTCGGTATCTGCGCTGATGGATGGAGAGGCAGATGAGCTGGAGCTACGGCGACTCTTGTCGGCGGGAAACGATGAATCTGTAAAGGAGACTTGGGCTCGCTATCATTTGGCGAGGGATGTTATGCAAGACAACGATGCCGGTGCGTATCGTCATCTCGACATTTCCAGCCAGGTTAGTATTGCAATTAATCAAAACGACAGTGGCGTAGGCGGCGGCGAAATTGGTCAGATTGAAACAACCGCCAGTCAGCAGGTTGATGACAGCGGTTTAAATGGCAGCTTGTCGAAAGGTGACGAGCACTCAAAAGCAGCTGCTTGGTGGCGTCCGATGGCAGGGTTTGCCGTTGCTGCGTCTGTAGCCATGGCGGTGGTTGTTGGTGTGCAAACGGTAGATACCAATGTAACGCCGGGGTTTTCCAGCGGATTGCCAGTGGCTAGTCAAGCGGCGGCAACAAGTCGGGTATATCCAGTTGCGGGTGTGAGCATGCAGGCTTCAGGGGGGGGCAGAAGTGCTATGCGGTATCAGCCGACTGAACTTCCTGGTGATATCGCTGCGAGCAGGGCTGCAGCAGATCTGGATGCCCGCGACCGGCTTGAAAAATATATGTTGCGGCATACCGAGCAGGCGGCATTGAACAATGGTCAGGGAGTCATCTCGTTTGCACGGGTTGCCAGCTTTGATGAAAAATAAACCGCTGGTGACGTATTTACGACATCGAGTGCACTCATGATTTCGACAGTGCGATATTGGTTATTGAAAACAATAAGCCCCTTTGTACTAGTGGGACTGGTAATGCCAGGGGCTGGCGTGGTCTTTGCCGAGGATAGCCCTCAAGCTCTACTGAGTCGCATGTCACACAGTTTTCGTGAGCTAGATTATCATGGGACGTTTAGTTTTCAACAGGGAAGTTCGACGGAGTCTTTCCGTATGGCGCACGCTGTTATCGATGGCGAAGAGTTTGAGCGGCTGGAGTATCTTGACGGAGAAAAGCGGGAAATAATTCGTCGAGGCCATAATCTGACGTGTATTCACCCCGGTCACAAATTACTTCATCTTTACCAGCAGCAACAATTACAGATGGGTTCGGCTGCGAGCGGAGGTGTTGGTGACTTTTATCAATTTTCTGTTACTGGTGGCGGGCGCGTGGCGGGTCGAGAAGTGGTTAATCTGGAAGTTAGTCCCAAGGATACACATCGGTATGGGTATCATTTGTCGTTAGATAAAGAAACGGGA
>CAYNZI010000676.1:0-1995 GCA_964401565.1 uncultured Spongiibacteraceae bacterium | reverse complement strand
ATCGCTTGCCGGAGTGATAGCTGGCTTACGCGGCTAATATCCTGTCCGTCTATGGTGATGCTGCCGGTCGCTGTGTCGTAAAAGCGGAAAAGCAGTTTAACTAATGTTGATTTCCCCGCTCCGCTGGCGCCAACCACGGCGAGCTTTTGACCGGGCATAATCGAGAGGTTAATATTTTTGAGTATTTTCCGGTCATCGTGATAGTCAAAGCTAACACCATTGAAACACACGGCACCATGATCAACATGTAGGGGCGGGGCATTGTCGACGTCGGTGACCTTCGGTTGGATGCTCAATAGCTCGAACATCTTTTCGATATTGGCCATCGAGCCTTTAATTTCCCGATAAACAAAACCGAGAAAATTCAGCGGCATGAACAGAATCATCATATATGAGTTGACAGCGACAAAGTCTCCCATGCTCATATTACCTCGGCTTACTTCGCTGGCAGCCAGCCATATCATTGCGGTAGTGGCTGCTGCGATGATAAGTGCCTGCCCGCCGTTAAGCGCGAAGAGAGATAAACGGTTCTTGCGGCGAGCAGACTCCCATCGCTGTAGTCCTCGGTCGTATCGTTCTGACTCAAACTTTTCATTAGTGAAGTATTTGACGGTTTCATAATTGAGCAAGCTGTCAATGGCGCGAGTATTACTGGCGGAGTCTGCCAGATTAACTTCCCTGACGTATTGTGTGCGTCGTTCGGTCGCAATAATTGAATAAGCGATATACAGACTCACTGACACGAGAATAATAAGCGCAAACCCCGGGCCATAATTATAAAACAATATACCGGCAATCATGGTGACTTCAATCAGTGTTGGGAAGATATTAAAGACGAAAAAGCGCATCAAAAAGCTGATTCCGGTAGTGCCTCTCTCAATATCCCGAGCCAGGCCCCCGGTTCGTCGGTTGAGGTGAAAATCCAGGTCCAATGCATGCATGTGTTGAAAAACCTGCAAACCGACTCGGCGCATCGCATGTTCGGTCACTCTCCCGAAGACTGAATCCCGAATCTCTCCCATGAACACATTGGAGAAGCGAGCAAAACCATAGGCACAGACTAGTGCAATGGGGACGACAGTGAGCGTGGTGCCAGTCGTCTCTGTGTCGAGTGCATCCACCACTAGTTTTAGTAGGTAGGGGCCGGCCACATTGGCTATTTTCGCGACTATAAGGCACAGCATCGCAATGCCAACACGTTGTTTGTATTCCATCAAGTAGGGCCAAATAAAGGCTATTGTGCGCCAGTTGATCCGTGCTTGGGGTTGATGATCGAAACTGCCATGTCGCATTGCTCTGGTCCGAAAAATGGTGGGTGTGGGAGTATAAACGAAACTGGCCGCTGAATTTTCATTATCCTTTTGACGGATCAATAAACGAAATCATGATAGACTTCGTTTCCTTTTTTTTTAGTGAAGAGAGCACTATGTCTGATAAATATTCTACAGTAGAGCAGCGGGTCAGCTATGGCATTGGCCGCCAGATGGGCGATCAATTGGCGAGTAACTCATTTGACGGAGTCGATATTGATGCCGTTGCAGAAGGTTTGAAAGATGTCTTGAATGGTATTCCCAGCGTGGTAGAGACCGCATTGCTGAGAGAAGCTTTTGAGGAAATTACCAAGCGTATGGAAGCCAAACAGGCCAAAGAGTCAAAGACACTGGCCGCTGACGGCGAAGCATTCCTTGCTGAAAATGCACAGCGAGAGGGTATTACAGTGACAACGTCGGGACTACAGTATGAAGTGTTGACTGCCGGTGACGGAGACAAGCCTTTGGCAACGTCGACCGTTCGCACGCATTACCATGGCACACTGGTTGATGGTACTGTATTTGATAGTTCTGTTGATCGTGGAGAGCCTACGGAGTTTCCAGTCAATGGCGTTATTGCTGGCTGGACAGAAGCGTTACAAATGATGGGTGTTGGATCCAAGTGGCGTTTATACGTGCCATACACGCTTGCCTACGGTGAACGGGGTGCGGGTGGTGCTATAGG
>CAYNZI010000675.1:0-2003 GCA_964401565.1 uncultured Spongiibacteraceae bacterium | reverse complement strand
GCAGTAAGATTGACTGTTTCATTTGAAGCGTCAGCCCCGTGATGATAAGGGGCAGAGGGTTTCCGCACAGACACTATATAGTAGCTTAACTAGTGCCTGGGAGAAAACGGACATCTTTTAGATTTGCGGCATCTTTCGGAAGAGGTATAACTAATAAGCTAATCTGAAATGGCGTTTTTTTGTTGTTGCTCGATACTTTTTCGTTTTTTTTACTAAAATCACTACGGTTGCCTGATTTTTGGACACGGTGATCCTATGCACCAGCTTCGTTCCTCTCTTTAATTCAAGCGCTGCGCCTTCGCGCTCGCTTGCCTTCACTTCTCAGGCGTTCGTTCTCCAGTAATCGTGCGCCGACCTTGTGCAAATTATAAGCCAATACGCCCAGTCCCACGTAGCGTTTGTAACCATGTAAGCCTTTGTCGGGACAGCGATTGAGTCCGTGATGTTCCAAGCAGTTGATATCACTTTCCACGGCACTGTGCTGATAACGACATTTTTTCATTTTGCTATCATTCTCTCGCTCTCTCTCAGCCACGCTCTTTCTCCCTTTCTTGGGCATGGACACTCGCTCTATATACTGCTCAAGCAGTTCTCGATCTCCAAGACTGCTAAAGCCTTTGTCCGTGCTCAAACTTCGCAAACATCCCTCCCCAAAATTCTTGAACATCCGATCAACCAAGGGAACAATCTCCCCGCTCTCACTGCCACCTTCCATCACTTTGTAATCAAGGATCAAGCCATTGCGTTCACTGCCAATGAGCAGGCGGTGTCCCAACTCCGAGGGTTTCCCAGCCTTGCCTTTGATGATCATTTCGGTGTGAGGCTCGAAGAGCGAAAATACTTTTTCCTTGTGGGGGATGGTCTCAGCGTTAAGCGTTCGACGATCGATCAAATCCATCTGCTTGATCATGTGGTCACGAAAATAAACGAGTTCTGTAAGCAGCGCCCAATCGCCCATGCTTAAATCCTTCGCTTGGATTTCAACCAGACTGAGATGAATTTTTTCTTCAAGCTCATATGCCTTGCCCAAGTAGTCGGAGGTGACGGCCTTGACTCGATCTTCTTTGCCAATGCCACCACCTCGACTAACCTTGCCACATTTGCGCATGGCTCTTTTTAATTCGTGTTTCCAAAGTTTGGCCTTACGCCATCCAGAGATTTTTAACGATGCACACAAAGCACTCACTAAATCGATGCTCTTGCGACCAGCATCCCACAGCAGGTTGGTATCGGTAGGGTAATGTACATTGCTCTCAAGCACGTAGCTATCTACCTTAAGCTCTAGATCGCTTGCACCGTTTTTTTTTATGACCTTCAAACCGTTACTCGAAATGATAAGATTGAGCTTTTGTAAAAGCTCTTCGTCAATATGACAAATGTTGTCGCTGATGGTTTTGTGGTGAAATTGTTTTTGCGGCTCGATCCCAAAAGCGGGCAATCCCATGATCTCTCGCACCAAGCTGTCGTAGTTGGCGATGTGCTCAATCCTGTCGTAATCGCAATCCAACCCCAAACGAAGGACACCGAGAACCAGAATATGCCACAAATCCATGCCTGGACGCCCCGTCGCTTGTTTATCTGCGATGATGGCTTCCTCCAGTAGAGCAAATACTTGTTCGTTGATTTCAGGAGTTTTATACACCCACTGCAAGCCAGCTAGAATGGGAGGTAGTTCATCGCGGCTTTTGAGGGGCAGGCGAACTTTTTCAATGGGGGTTTGTCCTAGTTCAATTTGTGGATCGAATCTTTTACGCATAGCAGAGTTAAGGTGACCAATCTCGAGCGTGCTGCAACGGTTTTATGGCATTGATCGAGCTAATTTTGCGTATTTTGCGTTGCAGGCAGTAAGATTGACTGTTTCATTTGAAGCGTCAGCCCCGTGATGATAAGGGGCACAGGGTTTCCGCCCAGACACTAATTAAGCAGATCAACTTCACTCTGTGAATCCACCCAAATGATGTCCATAGCAATAGGCCTTTTGAGAATACCCGGCGCTTTCCACC
>CAYNZI010000674.1:0-2003 GCA_964401565.1 uncultured Spongiibacteraceae bacterium | reverse complement strand
CAGCCGAACCCTGACGTGGTCGAACATTTTAGCGAGCCACATTTGGCGCTGGCACTAGCGAGAATCGAAGCGCACTATTTTGTTAATCGGGGTTTTCTAGAGGCGAACCAAATTGTTGCCAATGCTACCCGCTTGTCGGGTATTCCCGGTGTTATCGTTCACGGACGCTACGATATGATTTGCACGCTGGATAATGCATTGTCGCTCCATGATGTATGGCCAGATAGTCAGCTAAATATTATCCGTGATGCGGGGCATGCATCGTCAGAAATTGGAATAGTCGACGCGTTGATACGGGCAACTGACGACATGGCCACTCGCTTTTGAAAGCGCTCATTCAGCGGGTTACTGAGGCTAGTGTTGCTGTCGGTGGCGAAGTCATCGGCGAAATCGAACAAGGTTTATTGGTCTTATTAGGTGTTGAACGTGACGATTCTTCGGTTACAGTCAATCGTATGGTCGATAGATTGCTGGCCTATCGAGTGTTTTCTGACGGAGATGGGAAAATGAATCTTAGCGTCACGGATATTGGTGGAAGCTTACTTGTTGTTTCTCAATTTACATTAGCGGCAGATACGAGCAAAGGTTTGCGCCCGGGATTTTCACCCGCTGCAAAACCGGAATTGGCCAATGAATTGTATGAGCAGCTTCTCGATAAAGCCCGCGGTAAAGGTATTGAGGTTGCCAGTGGGAAATTTGGCGCGGATATGAAAGTTAGACTGACGAATGATGGCCCAGTTACGTTTATGTTAGAGGTTTGAGTGCTACTAAATGCATAGACGGTTAAATATCTATTGATCAATCGCGGTAATAGCCGGGGATATCAGTGCTCAAAATCGCATTTTTGTTGTTAGATGATAAGTTTCCGCGAAGTTAATAAAAAAGGGCTTAGGATTTTCCCTAAGCCCTTTTTTTAACTAACGGTTATTCGACCGTTTTATAGAATGTCGCATCTCGTTCACTATTGGCTTCTGAAATAACAAACGCCCTCACAGCTTCAGCCGTATCTGCATCCAGGATAGTGCCAAAGTTAGGCATTCCCTTCTCCGCGAATGCACCGTCACGAACAACGCTCTGCCACACATCGGCACTTTTAGTGATGGCGGAATAGCGTAAGTTGGGTATCAGACCTGAAGAAAATGCCTGGTCACCGTGACATGTTACGCAGTTGTTGGCGTAGGCGGATGAGCCTTTGGCGAGGGTTTCTTCAGAAACATCGAGTAACGTCGGCAGTACTGGAGCGACAAAGTCTTCGTCGATGGAGGTTGGAAGTTCGCCGGTGGCGCCGAGTTTAAAAACCATAACTCGTCCCACTTTCGCTTTGCTGCCTGTTGGCATTACGCCACCAAAGCCCAAGACAAACGAGCCACCCCAGCCAGAGGCGACGGCAACGTATTGCTCTCCATCAATTTGATAAGTAATGGGCGCTGCGGCCACACCCGTTTGAGTGAAATACGTCCATAGGCGTTCACCGGTGCTGGCATCATAGGCTGCAAAATGGGCGTCTGCAGTACCTTGAAAAACCAGCCCGCCCGAGGTGGATAAAACACCACCATTCCAGGGGCCACCGTGTTCAAACGACCACCTTTCTTTTTGCGCGACAGGGTCCCAGGCTATCAGGCGACCTTTGAGCATGGCTTTCAGTTCTTTGAACATGGCGACGTCGGTAGGCAGCACCGCTAATTCCATGTCGGTACCGGTGTTCCAGGCGCCTTCTTTGTATGAATAATTTTGATCGTCACCGTAAATCCAGGGAGCTTCTTGCGCGGGTATATAGACCAGACCGGTATCCGGGCTGAACGACATGGGATGCCAGTTATGTGCACCCAGAGGGCCGGGTAATTGCAGGCCTGCTGTTTTGCCCGAGTAGCGAGCACCTTCGGTTTCTACGGGCCGACCAGTTTCTTGATCAATGTGGGTAGCCCATGTGACGGGGACGAAATTATTAGCGGATATAAATTCGCCTGTTTCGCGATCAACAACATAGAAGAAGCCGTTTTTAG
>CAYNZI010000673.1:0-2008 GCA_964401565.1 uncultured Spongiibacteraceae bacterium | reverse complement strand
TGTCATCGCCGGTCATGTAGGCATTATCCAACACACGACGAAATTCATCAAAGCGATCCCGTGACTTGTCCAGATAATCGGGAAGCCCATTCGGCCCCATAATAATAGGTCGCAAAAGGATAACTAATTCGGTTTTCACCGTTTTATTTCGTTGCTGACTGAACAAGTGCCCTATGCCGGGTAAATTACCGAGAATGGGGGTTCCTGAATTAACGTCAACAGATTTGTTTTGCATCAAACCACCCAAAACAATAACCTGACCACTGCGCGCGTATACAATACTGTCCGTTTCGCGAATTGTACTCAGTGCCAGTGGTAGTTCGATTCTTTGATTGCCCAGCGTGATAGTTTTAGTCTGATCTTCAACTTCGCTAATAGATGGATGTATATGAAGGATAATTTCGCCGTTCTCACTAATTTGAGGTGTTACGTCGAGTGCTATACCTGAAAAGAATGGCGTTAATTCAATTTCAGGATTGTTAGTCGTTGTTCCCGTCGATGTCGTCGTGGTATTCGATATTTCAGTTACAAAAAACTCATCCTGCCCAACTTTAATAACGGCCTTCTGATTGTTAACTGTTGATATGCGTGGGCTAGATAAGACCTGCACACTACCTTGTGTTTCCAGCAGCTCAATAACACCAAAAAAATCTTGGGACTCATAAGATGCGGTAAAAGCACCACCTACTGCATTAGAGCTAACTGGCGACGACCCAGACACACCGAACGAAATGGTATCGCCGTCAATTTCGCTAATCGAAGACCAGTCAATGCCTGTTTGATACCCATCACTAAGCTGAACCTCAAGAATCTTCGCTTCCAACACAACCTGCCTGCGCATGATGACTTCCGCACGATTGAGAAAGTCTCGCGCGGTATCAATTTCTTCTGACATAGCTCGAACGACAATAATACCTGCTTGGGGCGTTACGATAACTCGCCTACCGTCCTCTTCGCCAACAAGCACATTGAGAGTTTGTTGTATTTCCCCCCAGAAATCAGCTTCCGTCTCTGTTCGAATTTGTGCGCTGACAGTGCCGCGACCATTACCACCGTTGCTACTATTCTGGTTATTACTATTGCTACCCGATGAGCTGTTTCCGTTGGTACTACTACCCCTCGCAGAACTAACATCGCCGTTGGTGATTTGCGTCTCTGAAATACCAATACGTTTTAAACTCAAATAATCAATTTGGAAAATTTCTGACCGCAATCCGCCGGGAAGAATTTGATAGAGGTTTCCCTCCTTATGATAAGGATAGCCATAAGCCTTATTGACCACTTCCATTACTTCAGAAATAGTGACATTCTTAAGGTCAAGGCTAATAGTACCTTCGACACCCGGGTATACGACCATATTAAATTTCGTACCCTTCACTAACCCCATAAAAAAACTTTTCGCGCTGACGTCATTAACCGACACATCGAATCGATCTTCTCCTTCATCGTCAACTCCGGACATAGCTTGCAGCGACGGGAGTAAAGCATCATCAACCTGCGACGGAGGTAACGTGTCTCTCAGCTCATTATCGGCTTTTAATTTTGCTAGCTCATCCTGTATGGCAATCAAGGAAGAGTTATCTCTGGTTTCCCTGGGAGTCATCGCGCACGAGGAGAGGCCGCACACTGTGAAAACTACAACAATTAGCTGATAATAACGCATCTAGTTTTTCCGCCTAATTTCAGTGTGATCCAATTTTAAGGTGACAATTTTCCCGTTTAATTGGCCTTTCACACTGTCTTTCCTTATTTCTATTATCGTGAAGTCTTTAACACGCTCACCCTCAGCAACAACACTGCCATTAACAACGGCAATTTTTCGGTTGCTGCTTATCAGAGTGCTCTCCAATTTTAATGCTTGAGTTTTCCCCGTCGAATGATAGGTAAACGGTCGCGTGGGGTCATTAAGTGCATTGACGCCAGATGACGCCACCAAAAAAATCATCGCGGCAACTATCCGAACATCACTCATTGTCTTGTGTAGATCAAACACCTATCCACTCCTTCG
>CAYNZI010000672.1:0-2009 GCA_964401565.1 uncultured Spongiibacteraceae bacterium | reverse complement strand
AGACAACTCCCAGTATCGATAGAGGAAGTAGCGAGTTGGCATCGGCTAAGCGATGACGTGTATTGCGAATCCAATTATTCTGCATAAAGTGTGAAGAGATTCCTGCTTGCTCTGTGTTTAAACTGATTCAATGGGTATCAATAGCTTACGATTGCTTTTTGATTGCTTTATTATAACGCATCTTTTGAACTCCATTTATCATCAGTTTCAAGAGACGGCAAGTGACCCCATTGATTAATAGATTGGGGTTCAAAATAGATAAGCATAGTAGGCGAAATGAGAAGGATGGTCGCGTGATTAAGATAGGTATAGTAGGCGGCACGGGTTATACCGGTGTCGAATTATTACGGATGTTAGTCAATCACCCGCAAGCTGAGGTGGTTGTGATCACGTCGCGTGCAGAAGAGGGGCTTCGGGTTGATGAGCTTTACCCGAGCTTGCGGGGTCACTTGGATATTCGTTTTTCCCACCCTAACCTGAGTGTGTTAGCGCAGTGTGACGTGGTGTTTTTTGCCACGCCGCACAATGTCGCGATGAATATGATGCCAGACCTGCTGGATTTAGGCACTCGCGTTGTCGACTTGTCTGCCGACTTTAGAATCCGCGACCATGAATTATGGTCAAAGTGGTACGGTGAGCCCCATGCCTGCCCCGAATTATTGCCCCGTGCTGTTTATGGTCTTCCCGAGATCAATCGTGCGGCTATACGCGATGCCCAGCTGGTCGCCTGTCCCGGTTGTTATCCCACCTCTGTTCAGTTGGGGTTGCTGCCTTTGCTTGAAAATAATTTGGTGGATGAGCAGCGCTTGATTGCCAATGCAGTGTCCGGTGTTAGCGGTGCGGGTCGGCAAGCAAAAATCGAAAATTTGTTTGCTGAAGCCAGTGATAGTTTTAAGGCCTATGGTATTCCGGGTCATCGTCATTTGCCCGAAATTGAGCAGGGCTTGCAGGATATAGCGGGAAGAGAGGTCAATGTGACATTTACTCCCCATTTGGTGCCCATGGTCAGGGGGATGCATTCGACGCTGTATGCGGAGTTAACGGATAGCGCTGTTACGCTCGAAGAGATCCAGGCATTGTATGAGCAGCGTTTCGAAGATGAGCCCTTTGTTGATGTTTTGCCTGCAGGTAGCCATCCCCAGACTCGCAGTGTGCGTGGTGCGAACCACTGTCGTTTGGCTATTCATCGACCACAGGGTCGGGACACGTTAGTGGTGTTGTCTGTCATCGACAATCTGGTTAAGGGTGCATCCGGACAGGCAATTCAGAATATGAATATCATGTTGGGGCTGGATGAATGCGCAGGGTTGAATACAGTGGCGTTGATGCCTTAGTCGTGGTTCGGAGTTACTGAAAATGTCAGATTCTGTGGGAAGTAAGCAATATCGATCTATCGTGGTTCAGGAGCGGCCCGGACAGCGGCTGGTACAGCGACTGTTGATTTTGGTGTTGATTCTGGCTGTGGCCGTTACCGCATACTGGTTTGGCGGGCGATCAATGCGCTCCGAATTTCAGGCAGTGTCAAAGGATTACACCGAGGTAGCAGGGCGCCTGGCTACTGCAGAAGCGGCGTCTAAAGAGGCGAGCCAGCAGTTGGTTAATTTGACAGTTGGGGCAGATATCGACAGAAAGTCAGTGAATGACGTGCGCTCTCTGGTTAGTAAGCACAAACAAACTATCAGCCAGCTCAATGAGGAAATTTCCTTTTATAAGGGATTGATGGCTCCGACAGAGAAAGAGCGTGGGCTGGGTATTCGAAGTTGGGAGGTTTATCCAACGGCAGAGAATAATGTATTTCAGTACAAGCTAGTGTTGCAGCAATTGGCATTGAAGCACACGGTATTGAAAGGCCTATTGTCGATCGATATTGTCGGTAAACGAGGTGGCGTGGAAGAGACGTTGTCGTTAGATATACTGTCAGAACAAGTCGACAGTCAGGGCGTTAAGCTTCGTTTCAAGTATTTTCAGTATGTCGAGGGCGAATTGCAGTTACCTGAAGGCTTCACTCC
>CAYNZI010000671.1:0-2018 GCA_964401565.1 uncultured Spongiibacteraceae bacterium | reverse complement strand
GAGCCTTCTCGATTTCATCCAGCAGCACCACTGAGTGAGGGTGCTTTGTCACTGCTTCGGTCAAAAGCCCTCCCTGATCAAATCCAACGTAACCCGGAGGTGCACCTATCAAGCGCGATACGGTGTGCCGCTCCATGTATTCAGACATATCAAACCGAATTAACTCAAGCCCCAATATTTTTGCCAACTGATTGGTTACTTCTGTTTTACCGACACCGGTCGGCCCCGCCAGTAAAAATGACCCAATAGGCTTCTCAACGGCTTTCAGTCCCGCCCTCGCCATTTTGATGGCTGTAGCCAAAGTTGAAATCGCTTTGTCTTGACCAAAAACAACCATTTTCAGGTTGTCTTCAAGCTTTTTCAATGATTCTTTATCATCGGTTGACACCGACTTTGGTGGAATTCGTGCGATTTTGGATATGACTGCCTCGATATCGGCAACACCGATCACTTTTTTTCGCTTGCTGGGTGATTGTAATCGCTGAAAGGCCCCCGCTTCATCGATAACGTCAATCGCCTTGTCGGGCAAAAATCGGTCGTTAATATAGCGATCTGACAACTCTGCTGCGGCGTGCAATGACTTATCGTTGTAGCGCAGCTCATGATGATCTTCAAAGCGGCTTTTCAGCCCTTTCAAAATCCGATAAGTTTCTTCAACTGAAGGCTCCAGCACGTCAATTTTCTGGAACCGCCGGCTCAACGCCTTGTCTTTATCGAATATCCCTCGATACTCTTGGAATGTCGTGGAACCAACACAGCGCAATTTACCGGAGCTGAGCAGAGGCTTTAACAAATTGGAGGCATCCATAACGCCACCTGATGCTGCGCCTGCACCAATAATGGTGTGAATTTCATCGATAAATAGGATGGAGTGTTCCCGCTTTTGAAGGTCTGCCAACAAGCCCTTAAAGCGTTTTTCAAAATCTCCGCGATACTTAGTACCCGCCAGTAACGAACCCAGATCCAGTGAATAAACAACGGCGTCTTTCAATATATCTGGAACTTCACCATCAACAATCATTTTTGCCAGACCTTCGGCAATCGCCGTCTTGCCGACACCTGATTCCCCGACAAGCAATGGGTTATTCTTGCGACGACGCGAAAGTATTTGCGCGACACGCTCAACTTCCTGTGACCGTCCAATTAGCGGGTCAATGTGCCCTTGGCGTGCCTCTTCGTTGAGATTGGTAGCAAAGCTGTCTAACGGTGTCTTTTCCGGCGCCTCGCCGACGTGCTCCTCATCACTGTGAGCGTCATTGTGATCAAGACCGGGCTCAGAATGACCCTCAACCTTCGAAATACCGTGGGTTAAATAATTGACCACATCCAGGCGAGCTACCGATTGCTGCTTCAAGAAATATACGGCCTGGCTTTCCTGTTCGCTAAAAATGGCAACCAAGACATTGGCCCCCGTTACTTCGCTTTTACCAGAAGACTGTACATGAAATACCGCCCGTTGCAGCACTCGCTGAAACCCTAACGTCGGCTGCGTATCCTTTTCCAAGTCTTGCTCAGGGATTAACGGTGTGGTTGAGTCAACAAAATCGACCAGATCGGTTCGAAGCTGTGACAAATCAGCGCCGCAGGCCACCAAAACATCGGCAGCCAGGGCATTGTCGACTAGGGCCAATAACAAGTGCTCAACTGTCATAAATTCGTGTCGTTTGGTTCGAGCGCCTTTAAAGGCCTGATTCAGTGTTTGCTCGAGATCCTTACTTAGCATAGTGATACTCCAATGTTGTATCGTGTCTCTTTAGTCATACGCAACAGCTCAATCTTCAGATGCTTCGATCTCTGCCAACAAGGGGTGATGATTATCCCTTGCATATTGATTCACTTGTGCGGATTTAGTTTCAGCTACGTCTCTAGTAAATATACCGCAAACACCTTTGCCTTCAGTGTGTACTGCGAGCATCACTTGCGTTGCCTGCTCTCGGCCCATATAGAAGAAAGTTTCTAATATTTCTACTACAAATTCCATAGGGGTATAATCGTCGTTCAGTAAAATGACTTTATAC
>CAYNZI010000670.1:0-2027 GCA_964401565.1 uncultured Spongiibacteraceae bacterium | reverse complement strand
CTGTACGCTGATGTCTGCTAATAATACCAGAATGGCTCCCCCCAGTGCGCTGGCAGCTAACAACCTGCCAGGTTCGTGATTAACGAAAGGTCTGATTAAGTGGGGGACAACTAGTCCAACAAAGCCGATGCTGCCACTCACTGAAACAGCTGCGCCCACTGAAACAGCGACTCCAATCACTAACAGGGCCCTGTGCCAGCCCAGATTGAACCCCAGTGACTGAGCGGTTTCCTCCCCGAGGCTTAGCGCGTTAAGAAATCTGCCGCTGCTCAAAATGATGACCCAGCCAATGAGCATAAACGGGATAGCTAAATAGAAGTCAGCAAGGCTTCGGTTGGTGATAGACCCCAATAGCCAAAACACCATCTCTGACATGGCGTAAGGATTTGGCGAAAAATTGAGCGCGAGAGAAATCAGTGAAGAGGCGACGGCGTTCACCGCAACACCGGCTAACAGCAACGTCATCACGCTGCTGTTGCGGCCTGCCAATAGGAAGATCAGTACAACAGAAACCGCTGCTCCGATCATTCCAGCCAGTGGCACTGCAAACCAAACACTGCCGGACAAACCGAAATACAATACGATAACAGCGCCTAAAGCGGCACAGTTAGATACGCCGACAAGCCCGGGGCCCGCTAGTGGGTTTCGCAATAGACCCTGCAAGGCTGCTCCCGCAAGGCCGAGTGTTGCGCCTACCGAACAGGCGAGCAGTGCTCGTGGTAGCCTTATTTCACTTAAAATCAGTACATTCAAGCTTTCTTTGTTGCCCAACCATTCAAAGATTGTCGCAACGATATCAATATAAACAGGCCCCATATGCAGCGCGACTATAAATAGGCTCGCACAGCTCAACGTGAGTACCAGCCAAAGGGCGATTGAATTGTTGTTGGTGTGATGGCTCATGATGTTTATGAATTACCCGAACGTTTTTTGGCAATGCGGTGTGCCGTTAACGTTTCTATTGCGTCAGCCGCCATCGGGCCTGCACAGAGCCACTGGTTGGCGTCGACGTGGACGATATGACTGCTCCCCATCGCCTTTTTTATCACAGGATGATCAGTAAACCTCTGTGCCAGAGAGTTTTTATTATGGGTTGAGTCATCAATAACGACCAGGTCCGGCTTTGAGTAAAGCAGTTGTTCAATAGACAAATTGCCGTAGTACTCGACACCAAGATCGGCGGCCATATTGCGATAACCGCTTTTCTCCAGAATTTCATTCTTCAGCGTATGTTTACCCGCAGTGTGACCGTTAGGGGCATAAGTAATGGCCGTCATTGGTTCACGGGTTTCTTGTGACAGTAGCTGTTCAGATTTGGCGATTTTTTGTTGCATTGCACTGATGATTTCCGCGGCTCGAGCGGGTTCGCCGACGAGTACTCCCAATTGGTTTATAAATGCCGCCACGTCAACTAGCGAATTTGGGATGTCGATAATTTCAACTGGAAATCCGAGACTGGCTAGAAGTTTTACGGCGCTGCCTGGAGAGTAGGGCGAGGCAATAATTAAGTCTGGCTGCAAAGGAATAACCTGCTCAGCTAAGCCCGAGTTCTTATGTAAACCCTGCGCCTGTCGCCAAGTAAATGAATATTCGGGTTGCTCGGCAAGGTGAGTGATCGAAGCAATTCGTTCACGAGATACCAACATTAACAGGATCTGATCTGTGCATAAATTGAGCGATGCAATGCGCTGTGGTTTGTTTTCTGCGCACACAAGGCTGTTGCTTGTTAGTGCGAGAAACAAGGCCAGAAATAATGGCAGAAGCCTCAAAAGTCGACCCCTTGGCGAGCCTTGATACCGGCTTTGAAGGCGTGTTTAACATCGTTGATCTCAGCCACAGTATCAACCAGTTCCCGTATGGCACTGCCACCACCACGGCCTGTTACTACGACTGATTGTTCTGCCGGTCTATTGCGTATAGCGTCGAGTACCATGTTCTCGTCGAGATATTTGTAGGCTAGCATATAGGTAAGTTCATCAAGCACTACAAGTTGGTAGCTGTCGTCGGAGAGAAGTTTTTCTGCGTGT
>CAYNZI010000669.1:0-2030 GCA_964401565.1 uncultured Spongiibacteraceae bacterium | reverse complement strand
ACTTCACGCCATATCAGTGACAAAAATATACGGTGGGGGGTTTTGTACTTACGCAGATCCCGATCGATTTTATTCTTATCGTCGGGACGGCCTTACAGGGCGTATGGTTACGATGATTTACAAAAAAAGGCTTTCCTGATTTTCAGTGATTCATTGCGTTTTCTTTGTTTTCTTTTTTTTCCTGCAGTCTATGACCACCCTTGATTTTCCCCTGTTTGCCCCTATTAAGTAGTTATCTTATTGCACATAAATTACTAGACGGTGAAAATCATGCGTATTGATCGATTTACTAACCTGTTGCAAAATGCTTTATCGGATGCCCAATCACTGGCTGTTGGTAAAGATCACAACTCGATTGACCCACTACATTTGTTGTCTGCGTTGTTAGATCAGACTAATGGTTCAGTTCAGCCATTACTGAGGCAAGCGGGGGGTAATATTCCCACGCTAAAAGATGCGGTCAATCAGGCTATGGGTAACTTACCAACGGTGTCAGGCACGGTTGGTGATATTCATATGTCCAGTGATTTGTCCAGAGTGTTAAACCTGGCTGATAAACAATCCCAACAAAATAATGATGCTTATGTTTCTTCCGAAGTTGTCGCTATGGCTATGCTGGATGCCGGTACTGCGGTGAGCAAACTGTTGACTGATTCAGGTGTGAGTAAGCAGGGTTTAGTGAGTGCAATAGAAAGTATTCGCGGAGGAGAGTCGGTTAATGATCCTGACGCGGAAGAAAATCGTCAGGCCTTGGACAAATATACGATCGATTTAACGGAGCGCGCAGAACAGGGGAAACTTGACCCGGTAATAGGGCGGGATGATGAAATACGCCGCACTATTCAGGTACTTCAGAGGCGCACCAAAAATAATCCGGTATTGATTGGTGAGCCGGGCGTAGGTAAGACCGCTATTATTGAAGGTTTGGCGCAGAGAATTATCAATGGAGAAGTGCCGGAAGGCTTGAAAAATAAACGTGTTTTATCGTTGGATTTAGGCGCTTTATTGGCCGGCGCTAAGTTCCGAGGGGACTTTGAGGAGCGTTTAAAAGCCGTTATAAATGAGTTGGGTAAGCAGGAAGGACGAATCATACTTTTTATTGATGAAATTCATACTATGGTTGGTGCGGGTAAGGCTGAAGGGTCTATGGATGCAGGCAATATGTTGAAGCCTGCATTGGCAAGAGGAGAGTTGCATTGCGTTGGTGCAACGACCCTGAATGAGTATCGTCAATATATGGAAAAAGATGCAGCCTTGGAGCGTCGTTTCCAAAAAGTATTGGTTGAAGAGCCTAGCGAGGAAGATACCATTGCGATTTTGCGGGGTCTGAAAGAGCGTTATGAAATCCATCACGGTGTCGATATTACCGATTCTGCGATCATTGCCGCTGCTAAATTATCCCAGCGCTATATCACTGATCGACAACTGCCTGACAAAGCGATCGATTTAATCGATGAGGCTGGCAGCAGAATTCGTATGGAGATCGACTCTAAGCCCGAAAGCATGGACAGGCTTGAACGCCGATTGATTCAATTGAAAATTGAGAGAGAGGCGGTAAAAAAAGATACCGATAGTGGTGCCAAGAAACAGTTGAAAATGCTCGACGATGATATCGAAAAGGTCGAAAAAGAATATGCCGATCTGGAGGAGGTCTGGGTAGCTGAGAAGGCGGCTGTACAGGGGTCTCAGCAAATTAAAAGTGATCTCGAACAGGCTCGATTGGACCTTGAGGTGGCTCATAGGGCTGGTGATTTGACGCGTATGTCTGAACTGCAATACGGCGTTATTCCCGAGCTTGAAAAAACCTTGGCGACAGCAAGTCAGGCAGAGACCGTCGAAATGACGCTGTTGAGAAATAAAGTGACTGATGAAGAAGTGGCTGAAGTCGTGTCGAAATGGACAGGTATTCCGGTATCCAAAATGCTGGAAGGTGAACGAGACAAGTTACTGCGTATGGAGGAGTCGTTACAGGAGCGGGTTATCGGTCAAAGCGAAGCGGTGATATCAGTTTCGAATGCGGTTCGCCGCTC
>CAYNZI010000668.1:0-2037 GCA_964401565.1 uncultured Spongiibacteraceae bacterium | reverse complement strand
ACTGTTGTAAGGTGACGTCAACTGTAACGATTTTGAGTAGTCCTGCTGTTCGAAATATCGAATAAATTCCGGCGCTCGAATAAAATTAATGAGCTGCTGCTTAGTATCTTCCGGATATCGCAACCCCAATAATTTCCCAGCCGCTCGATTCGTCCATTCGATATTACCCCGGCTATCAATCATCACCGCACCGTCGTCGAGTGACGCGAAAGAATCCTGCAAGTAGTCAACGACGGCCTGCAATCGCAGCTGCTCTTCTTTTCCCTGGCGTTGCAACCGGTATATCCCATCAAAAACATCGCCCCACAAACCCTTTGCTTCTGGTAGGTCAGGTTTTTCCTCACTGTATAACCACGAATGGATACGCTGCAGCTGATACAGTAACCAGGCCAAATAAACGCTGGTTGAGATAAAAAGAACCCAGGGTAAACTGTCAACCAGTAAGTCAATAAACACAGCCCCCAATAAGAGTACGCCGATATTACGACATTCGGTTTTCCAGTCAGATCTGTGCATCTATGGGTAACTCACAACTTCAAATAATGTAGGCAGGTTGATCACACCGAGGGGAGACGCTTCGCGGAAAAACGATAGCCCGTACCGCGCACCGTTTGCACAAATCCATCATAATTCCCTCCTTCGGACTCAAGCGCTTTACGCAAACGCCGTATATGCACATCAACAGTCCGTTCTTCGACGTATACATTACCGCCCCAAACATGATCGAGCAACTGCCCTCGGCTGTATGCTCGCTCCTGATGCGTCATAAAGAAATTCAACAACCGGAATTCAGTTGGGCCCATATCAACGGGGTTTGAATCGACATAAACTCGGTGACTTGAATTGTCCAGTTTTAAACCCTCAACTTCAATGACACGCTCTCCGGTGCCACTGCCAGTCCGACGCAGTACAGCCTTAATTCTGGATAGCATTTCACGCGGCGCGAAAGGTTTAGTGATGTAGTCGTCAGCGCCCACGTCCAGCCCTTGGATTTTATTGTCCTCGTCGGTTTTCGCGGTCAGCATAATAACCGGTAAATCAGCCGTTAACTCCTCTTTGCGTATGCGTCGCAATAGCTCGATACCGCTACCTCCTGGCAACATCCAATCCAGCAGTACCAAATCGGGCTTGTTGTCAACAATCGCCCTATAAGCCTCTCGTGTATCTCCGGCCTCCTGACAATTAAATCCCGCCATATCCAAAGACATTCGAATCATTTCTCGTATAGGCGCTTCATCGTCTACGATCAAAATGGTTTTTTCTTCCATTAGTTATCTTCTCTACCGACTTTATAAACCACTATTAAAAACGCCTATTGTTACAAACGCATGACAGATTAAGCCTCGGCACATCACCACACCACTCACAGGGGCAATACTTGAGTAAATTACAGGGGTAATACGTCAACATTTACCGTATAATACCCGCCATGAATATGCCTATTGCCCCCAAAAAACTCTTCTCCCATCGTAAATATTGGGCTGAATGCTTCGGTCCCGCTCCTTTCTTGCCTATGAGCAGAGAGGAAATGGATCAACTCGGCTGGGATAGCTGCGATATCATCATCGTTACTGGCGACGCCTACGTGGACCACCCAAGTTTCGGCATGGCCGTGATCGGACGAGTGCTCGAAGCACAGGGGTTTCGGGTCGGCATTATAGCGCAACCTGATTGGCGCTCCAAAGAGGCGTTCCAAACATTGGGCAAACCCAATCTGTTCTATGGTGTTGCTGCTGGCAACATGGATTCAATGATCAATCGTTATACTGCCGATCGAAAATTACGGCATGACGACGCCTATTCCCCCAATGACGAAGGCGGGAAAAGACCCGATAGAGCTGTGGTCGTCTATTCACAGCGCTGTAAGGAAGCCTACAAAGGCGTACCGGTAGTCGTTGGCTCAATTGAAGCCAGCTTGCGTCGAATTGCTCATTACGACTATTGGAGTGATAAGGTCAGACGGTCAGTACTGATGGATTCTAAAGCTGATGTACTGGTCTACGGAAATGCTGAACGCGCCATTGTCGATATCGCTCA
>CAYNZI010000667.1:0-2037 GCA_964401565.1 uncultured Spongiibacteraceae bacterium | reverse complement strand
AATATTATTGAAGGCTTTGACGGTGACCTTGAAGCATTGACCAATAAAATGGCCGAATTTCCATTGGCCTATCAACCGGGAACTGATTGGGCTTATAGCCTGGCGACAGATGTCGCAGCGAGATTGGTGGAAGTTATTTCGGGGCAGCGCTTCGATGAATTCCTGCAAGACAATATTTTTCAGCCGTTAGGTATGGTAGACACCGGATTTTGTGTTGCCGAAGAGAAGTTGGATCGGTTGATCGCGATGTGTGCTCCTAATAACATATTGAAGCCGATGGAGCCTGGGCTCACGCAAATTGGAAAAGCGGGTAAAGGTCCTACAACACCACCTGAGTTTCTATCAGGCGGTGGTGGTTTGATGTCGACAGTCGCCGATTATTTAACCTTCGTGCGGATGTTAGTCAATGGTGGCGAATGGAATGGTATTCGTATTTTTAAATCGGAAACGCTGGAACTGATGCGCACTAATCAGCTGCCGACAGGTGTAGTGGTTAAATTCCCGACTTGGGACATGCAAGGTACTGTATTTGGTTTGGGGTTTGCGTTAAAAGCAGAGCTTAATGAGAGCGAACCGTCGGCAGCGCTGGGAGAATATCACTGGGGTGGCTTGGCCGGTACGCATTCGTGGATGTCGCCTGTTGGAGGTCCTGGCGCGAATATTAGCGGTATATGTATGACACAAGTCATGCCCGCTTTCTGGCACCAATTTAGTCATGATTTTAAACAACATGCCTACGAGCTGGCAGGGCAGTAAGATGATCGTCGGTGTTTCTCGGGACTATCATTGTAAAGAGTAAGGTTAGTTCTGGAAGTTAGACGTAAGTTGGTTAACCCTTTTTTCAAGTCGGGTCATGGCTTGCGCTTCGTTGCCGCCAGTCGCCTTGTAGTAGGTGTCAATATCAGCTATGCAGCCGAAAAAATCCCACGTGGCTGCAGCCGGAGGTTCTAAACTCGGCAATTGCTATTGATATGACAGAAGAACAAGAATCGGAATTTCAAAGCGCTATTACGGTTTACTTAATCGACTTTCAAAAAGCTTTTAAAAAAATTATACGCGGTCGCGATACGACGGATATGAAACGGAAGATTAAACGCATGAAAAAAGACTAGAAGAAAAAAATGGATGGCGCAATGGCAGAGTTTCTGAACGAAGAGAAAATGCCAGAATACGAAGTTTATCGTGACACTCTGTCTAGTGCTATGAAACGCTAGTGTTGTCAAAAATGCTACGCTAGGATTTTTTTCTTCAACAAGTTTCATGATGGTGTCGCTGAATGGACGATTGCCAGAGACCGCTTTCTTGCAGTAAGTTTATAATCAGAGAGGGTACCCGATAGATTTTCATTATTGTCATAGAGCCTCGCTACACGGGGCTTTTTTAATCCACCCTTTGGAAAAATTAATGGAACTCATTCTCATGCGTCACGGTTTACCTGAAAGCGCATCAACGAGGATGGGGCGCCCGCAGACTCTCCCTTGTCTCAGTCAGGCTTGCAACAGGCCGATAAAATGGGAGTATGATTAAAAGACAGAAAAATAGACCGTCTCTATTCGAGCCTCATGCAGCGTGCATTACAGACGGCTGCACCTTTGTCGGATCAGAAAAACCTGCCCATTGAGATTCACGAGGGCGTAGCTGAATACGATCAGAAATCGAAGTTGTATATTCCGGTAGAAGAACTGAAAGCGCTTGATTACGATCGCTGGAAAAAGCTCATGTCTGGCGAGACGGAGATAAACTTTCCCAAATTTCCGAAAACGGTGTGTGATAGCCTTGAGGAAATTATTGAGGATAACAAAAGTAAACGAGTGGCGGTTGACCTGTCATGGAGGTGTGATTAATGTTTGGGCAGCCCATGTTATAGGACTAAAACCACGTATGTTCTTTAACCCCAATTGCACGAGTATCAATACGTTTATGGCTGCCAGTTTTGAAAAAAATCAATCGTGACATTGAATGAGCATGGTCATTTGTTGTAGTTTTTTCTTGTAGATTGGAAGAGATGAGACTATTAATTCTTCCTATACTCGATGA
>CAYNZI010000666.1:0-2047 GCA_964401565.1 uncultured Spongiibacteraceae bacterium | reverse complement strand
GCTTTGATATCATGCAATACGTTTTGAATCAGACACTAAGAAATTTGATTTGCGATCTCCTCTGGCCAAATTGATGCTATGCCATCTGATAAATCCGCCAAAAAACTGGGCTGGGGGGATCCAAAACTAAATTCAACCGTATGATTGTTGATAGCTTTAACATTCTCGATTTGGCCCAAGGACGTGAGATTACGTTGGGTCATCAACTCATCAATGTCTTCCCTATCTACATTGTTCGTCGACGACAGCATGGAAAAAGTCGCCACAACGTCTTGCGAAGTCAGCTCTGAACGATATCCATCCCGATTGGGTTGAAACATGACTCCCTCTCGCAACGTCAAGACGTACCGAGTAAGCCCATCATTAGCCTCCCAGTTGATTGCGAGCATGGGACCAACAGTTTGTGTTGCGGAATCGAACTCCAAAAGTTGCTCAAACACCGGCCCAGTGACTGTTTCAGCCGTCCACCAGTCCTGCGAACTCTGGGGGTTGAAGTTAGTTGGAACTCTTTCCCCGCAATAGACGAGCTCCTGCGACAAAGCTGAGGTAGCACTGAGCAACAAGGTACACAGAAAAATTATATGCGACCGAAACATAAGTCCTCCAGAATTGACGTTCTATAAATAAAATAGGTCTCCAAATAATGTGAATTCTGCCAGCATATTTTGATTCTGTAAAGAGCGGATCCGAATCTCCATAGTGTGCGTTTGTAGACCAGCTGTTTTGCCAGGCGCAGCGAATGTCCGTTTCGACGGGGCGCACCGCAGCATCCGAGTTGGCCATTCAAGGTTCGCATTGGGCCGGTCCTGTCGACGGCCCTCAATAAGAATAAGAGGGTGCCTCCAATGCAAATCTATACTTTGCGCCCTCCCTTATCTCAATTTCGAGACCTGTCACCTATCATCAGAAAAAGGCCGCGACAGTCTACTTTGAGAGTCTTACCAAGAGGAAAGCAAGAGCAGCACCGGCTATCAATGCCCCTGCTGCTGAGCCTTCAGATTTGAGGTCGTCTTTTGACACCACTTTTACGCCTTCTTTGTTAACCAATTGAACCTGCATCCTGTCTGCTTCCGATGTCAGTTCCCCAACAGAACAACCCAAAACACGACATGCGGAGCGTATATCTTCTATTTGAAAATGTGCTTGGCCACGCATTATTCGCGACCATGTTCCTGTTGCTATGCCAGATTTCTGAAAAAAATCTTTTTGCTGAATTGCCAGTCGCTCCCAGCGCTGAGACATCAAGCTGCAAAGAATCATTGAATATGTAGTTTCATCAATTGACATTTGTCACTAATCTCCATATTGGATATTTCTATCCTAAATGATACTTATCGCAATTTTGCGACAAGGTCAACCATGGGAGATATCATGCAGGAATTGGAAATGACATTTGAAAACACCCTTCGACCCGGAGAATTGATTATGACCTCTCTAGGCAACTATGAGCATAAATCGATTGTAAGCGACCGTAAGTGCCCATTGGGAAAGCCAATGCTAATATCAGCAACGGCACGAACTGGCACGGTGATGGAAGAGCCCTACGACATCGTAGTCATGGGCAGAAAGACAGGATATGCACAACAGCAGTCCGATTTGCCGGCGCACGTGGTCATTGAAAAGGCGCGGTCACAAATTGGGGAATGGCAATACCAAGTACTGGGACAGAATTGTGAAGCTTTCGCAAATTGGGCGGCTGGACTTAAGGTGACGTCTCGTCAGGTAAACGGTGTTATTTCAGGAGCCCTAATTTCAGTGAGTGCTACAAAAGTGATAGCTAAGAACCCAAGCCCATTTACATACTTATTTGCAGCTTTAGTTGGGGGTGCAATCGGCCTTGCATCTACACAAGTTTTAAAATGATCTGATAAACCCTTCGAATCCACATCCAAGGCTTGGTCCAGAGGTGTTGAACGTCAGATGACTTTGACCTTTTCGTCAACAACTGACCAAAAACCTAACAGCTGGCCTTCCAGCGTCATGCGGCGAAGGTCACATCTACGAACTGCACCGTGCGAATGCAGATCACTGGCGTCAGGCGAATTAT
>CAYNZI010000665.1:0-2056 GCA_964401565.1 uncultured Spongiibacteraceae bacterium | reverse complement strand
AACATCAATCACCTTTCGACGCTGAACTTTACCGGCGACTGCCATAGCCGGAATGGCAAACAAATAGAGTACGGCGATAGCTGTTAACGGGATATGAAACAAACTTTTTCGAGGACGAAATGATAGTGATTCGAACAACTCCGGCTCCATCGCTTCAATTTCAAGGTAGGCCCGGTTTAAAGACTCACGATCTAACGCCTCAAAATAGGCTCCGCCGGTAACTCTCGAAATCTCGGTTAGCGTTTCAATGTCCATCGCCTCCTCACCGATCGTTTCAGGATCACCAATAGCAATGGTATATATTTTCACACCGTGTGCAGCCGCCACTCGGGCCGCGTCAATCGGCGGGACCCTGGACCCGGTATCATTTCCGTCAGTCAACACAATCAAAACACGGTTTTCGCTTTCTGCCCCTTTAAACGTACTAATGGCCAGCCCGATAGCGTCGCCAATCATCGTACTGGCTCCAGCCATAGCAATTTCTGTTTCCGACAACAATGTCAGCCATGTTTCTTTATCGGTGGTGAAAGGTGACTGCAAATAGGCCGCATCACCAAATACGATCAGACCTAAACGATCGCCCTCCCTGCGCTGGGCGAACTCTTTCAAGACTTTTTTAATCGCCTGCAATCGATTTATTTTGTCGCCGTTTTGCGTTGTAAAATCTTTTACCTCCATTGAACCGGACAGATCTGCCGCAATCATCAAATCTCGTGCAGATCGATCTACAACGATAGGCTCACCTACCCATTCCGGTTTGGCGGCCGCCGCAACCAGACACAACCAAGCCATCCACAATAAAACCGTTTGGACACGTTTCCGCTGCATGATTGTCGCCCCGGTCGCCGGCTGTTCACCGCTCAGTGTCACCAGTCTATTAAAATAGGGAACTTGCAAAGAATCCTGGCTTTGCTTATGTGCAGGCAACAACAGTGCGACCAACACCGGTGCCAGCACTAATGTAAATGCCCAAAGATTGGAAAACTCAATCATACGCTGCTCTGTGGGTTCTAACCCAATTTGTAATCTGCCGCCAAAACTCATCACTTAGCGGCGATTCTCTTCCGTCAAAGGATTGATAAGACAACGTGTATAACAGGCCCGGAAATCTCTGCTTAAACGAGACGCCGCTATAACTGCTGTCGAGAAATTCTTCCCATTCGTCACCATACAAGCTTGCCACATCGGTTCGCGGGAACGACTGAAGCGCTGTGGCCTTCACTAATTCAGGCAGTAATCTCAAACCGCTATTATCCCCCGCCGAAATTCTCAATCTCAACACAGACAACTGTTGAATCGCCAGCCGTCTATAGCGATTGCGCCAGTAACGCTTAGATAGTTTTAAGCAATAGCGAAACATCCAGAATAGCAGCCCCGCTAATACCAGCCACCACCCAAGTGTTTGTGGCCATAACGGCACCTGTTCTGGAATTTGTAATTCGCGCAAGCCTTTGAGCGCGTAATTCCCCCACCCTGAATCGGGCGCAAAGAGATTGTCCATCACTCTTTTCCACCCAGCGCTTTAATCAATTGATGATGCATAGGCTGAATCGTGTCAACGGGTATTAAGGGAATTCGGAATTTTTTAAATTCTGAACGCATCAAACCCAGCTCCTGATCGTATTGCTCCTTAAAATGGCGGTGAAGCTCATTGCGCTTACCGACAATTTCCACCTGATACAAACCATCACTAACAACCAGGTGATCAATATCAGGAAGCTTTTCTTCAGCCGGATCAAACACCTTGATTGCAATGACATCGTTATGCTGGGAAATTCGCCGAACTCGCTCGGTGGCTTTTTGAGTCCATCCCGCGCCATCGCCAATCGAGATTAACAAGGCATCATGCGTCAAGGTTTTTGCGACCGCATTGAAAGCATCCAATAATTTTTCAGGATGTGAGGTTCTGCCAACCCTAAGCTTTTGATTCGCCTCTGCCAGCCTCGACAGAATTTTGATGACATTGGTTCTCGACCGTTCCGGATGAATAGTCATTGTCGACTCATCGTTTATGATCACGGCGCCAACACGATCGCCCTCGGCAAATACTCGCCAT
>CAYNZI010000664.1:0-2063 GCA_964401565.1 uncultured Spongiibacteraceae bacterium | reverse complement strand
CCTTTAGCAGCCACAATATGATCATAAACCTCCAGCATAAAGCGCCCTGCTTCATCATTTGCTTTCAGCTCTTCCATCAGGCCACCAATCGAGATGTCTCCCGTATCTGCATCAAGGGGATACCCAAACTCCTGTGCCCACTTGTCTGCATCCGCCCCAGTTGCCATCGGGAACACCACCGGTCCCGGACACAGGCTTGCGCCAGCCGCTTGTTGCGATAATGTTGGATCCGTTTCTGCCGGATCCTGTATCCCCGTCTGACCACTAACATGAGCCATATTTAGTCCCTTCCAAATTCTTTATCGAAAATATCTGATATGGCTTGAGTATATTCACCGTCGGTAATGTTTTTTAGTTGTATATGAAACAGATAGCGTGGATCGGTCTGAAAATCCAGACCATACATATACGCAACTGCAACATGTTCACAAAGCTTTCCGCTTCGCGCCACATCACGGCCAAGCGTTTTAACAAACAAATTGCACCAGCGACGAAGGGGTTTATCCCCCCAGTACCATTCAGCATTCGGGTCAATAAACGCAAGCATCTCAAGGGTAAGATCTTGTGGCGGGGCCGCAGACTGATCAATAGATTGATTGGCTTCATTTGGCGAAAAGTCCGGAAAATCAGACCTAATTTCCTGCATCTGCTTAATACATTCATTCCCAAGAAAGAAAATCTTTTCGCCTTGGCTATCCTGTCCGACCTTTTCAAAGGAAAGTCCCCGGCTGTCGAACCTCGGATCATTTAGGAATCCCGCTCCAAGATGCGCTGAAACATTGGCCACGCGCGCCCAACCTAATTCACTGACAACGCCTAGGGGCTGCGTAGATTCCTGAACCTGTCGCGAAAACTCTTCTATTACCAATCTTGAACCATCACCAATCTGGTTTGGTTCTTTGAATTCCTCTAACAAATAATCCACAACCTTCAGCGAGCTAACCCCTACTGCAGCTTGATTGATCATATCAACATACGCGGTATCTAAATACTGTGTACGAGAGTTGGGTAGACGTGCATTTACACGCTGATCAATAAATGCCGATTCATCCCATTTAGCTGATCTGAAGCTGTTATATTCCCCCAGCAAAACGGAGATTGTTCTAACTATCGGGACCATCGATCCACGTGTGTGGCCAAAAAACCTGCCGGAGATCATCAGATCACTGGAAAGGAGCGGCAGAAGCACATAACTGTGTTTTGCATCCCAAAAACGCCGAAAAAACCACTTACCGTTTTCATCCTGTAGCTTTGTGAAGCGCCTAAAATGACTGTAGATAGTTTCAAAACTCTCGCGTGATCGCACAAATATTCCATAAGGGCGGTGCCAGTGATGAACCGTTGCTGTTGCTTGAAAATTCTTGAGAAACGTAAACAATTTACGGGTAAAATCATCCGTTTCACTTAGCTCAATAAGGTGAGGAGCTGTGTCAGATAATTGTAGCTTTGCGTCGCCTTGAAAGAAGCACTTATTGGGAACGACCAAGTCACTGGCCTCGCGTTCCCACTGCGGAAAATGGAACACATCTGCAATAAGATAAGTTTTCATTAGCGGAACATTTTCCGCACCGCCGTAGTGCTCTATTTCGGCCTCTGTGGGGTCAGGTTGGCCAAAAAGCGGCTCCTTCAATGCATCGGGGACGCATTTCATGGGATGTGCGCCAAATTGACTGTCTAGCGGCTCAACATCCTCAATTTCTTCGATGATCAGATAGCTTTCAGGTTCTTTAGACTTCCCATTATCCAGTGCCACCATTTGCGACAGATCAACAAGATGCCCCGGATGCACAGCACGCGCCAACGCACCAACCTTCTGCTGGCCGTGGCGTGCGATGTATTGTGGCACAGGAAGGCACTCCTCAAGCCAAAGCACTTTATAGCCACCACCCAATAGATGTGCTTCCAGCCGCGCTTTGAACGTGCCATGACTATCAGACCAAACGGCAGCCTGACAACGAAACTCACCTTCGCCCTCAATCTGCTGAAGGTGGCAGTCGGCAATCCAAGGGGTGAATGCGGGCATGATAATAACCTTTAAAACAACCAATGGTAGGTTGTCGGGT
>CAYNZI010000663.1:0-2065 GCA_964401565.1 uncultured Spongiibacteraceae bacterium | reverse complement strand
CAGCCTCACCCGTGGCGAGATAAAATCGTTGTTTGTCACTGTGCAGCGCAATCTCTTCGGCGTATGTACTCTTGCCGCTACGTGCTCCGCCCATAACCAGATGTTTCATAAATGTATCACCAGGGGGTGTCCGGAATCCGGGTGTGTTGATATTGTCACGTGTACACCGAAAAGGTCCTCGAATAGGTTCTGTGTTAACACCGTTTCCGGGGTTCCTCGCACTACCAGTTCTCCGCCGGAAACAGCCACAATCTGATCTGCCATAGCCGCCACCAAATTGAAGTCATGGGCAACAACAACAACCCCACAACCACTTTTGGCTAACCCTTTAATGGATTCCATAATCAATTGCTGGTGGGCCAGATCCAGTGCAGTGGTAGGTTCATCTAACAGTAAAACTCTTGGAGTGCCCTCATCCTGCCAAATCTGCGCAAATACCCGTGCAAGCTGGACGCGCTGTTTCTCACCGCCCGATAGCTGCGTGTAAATACGGTTCTGTAAGCCCACTGTATCGGTTGCACGCATGACTTCCTGCAGGATCAGCCGATCACTTCGCCGTCCGCTACGATGGGGTGTGCGTCCCAGCAGGATGACTTCATCCACCGTATAGGGAAAGTTAAGCAGCGATAACTGCGGCAGGACAGCGAGCACACTAGCCCTCGCCAACGATTCCCAGGCCGACATCGCAGTACCCAGCAGTTCATAGCTCCCTGCGGTAATCGCTATATCGCCAGACAACAGCTTCAACAAACTGGTTTTTCCAGCGCCATTGGGGCCAATAACACCCAGCACTTCTCCAGCGGTCAATTCGAGATCGATCTGACGCAGCCGGAACTTACCCCAAGCTGCCGCATCGACTTTTTTTAATGTAAGCACGCTCATTACTGCATACCGTAGTGGTGACGCCGACGCAGCAGCGAGACGAAAAATGGCACGCCGATCAGCGCAGTAACAACACCCACCGGCAACTCAGTTGGGGCCAAAACCAGACGGGCGACTGTATCGGCCAATACCAGTAGACAGCTTCCAGCGAGGGCAGACGCCGGCAGCAAGCGACGGTGGTCGGGGCCAGTCAGCATTCTCACCATATGGGGAATAATCAAACCTACAAAGGCGATAGTGCCCGCCAGAGCTACGGCAGTCCCGACACCTACAGCGACCCAAATAATTAGCCCTATCTTGATACGACCCACATTAATACCGAGGTGCCTGGCTTCTGACTCCCCCAATAGCATGGCGTTGAGGGCGGTAGCATATCGCGGCAAGGCGAACATCAGGCTCGCAGCCACGACACTACCAATAAGAAGTCTTGGGTAGTCCGCTCCGTCCAAGCCACCCATACGCCACAGACTGATTTGGCGCAACATTTCATTGTCGGCGAGAAACTCCAACAAATTTCCTAGACCTCCCGCGAGAGCGGTAATGGCAATGCCAGCCAGCAACATCGTTGCCACCGATGTGCCATTGGGCGAGGTTGCCAGGCGGTAAACCAGTAACACGGAGAGTAACCCACCGATGAAAGCACCACTTGATACCAGTGTAAGTCCGGCGTATCCAAACAAAGCGCTGCCACTGAACACAATCATAAGGCTTGCACCCAAAGACGCACCCGCAGTGACTCCGATCAGTG
Organism: uncultured Spongiibacteraceae bacterium; assembly: GCA_964401565.1. Classification (GTDB taxonomy): domain Bacteria; phylum Pseudomonadota; class Gammaproteobacteria; order Pseudomonadales; family Dasaniaceae; genus Oceanicoccus. Next base: position 435 of record CAYNZI010000663.1, on the reverse strand, counting down.
AAGGGTCAGCGAGCGGATTGCGAAACAAGCCCTGCATAGCTGCACCGCTACAGGCTAAAATTGCCCCAACAACTGCAGCCAATAAAACGCGAGGCAAACGAAGCTGGCCGATAATAATTGCCGCCTGACTTCTTTCGCCACCGCTGAGGTATTGCCACAGGCCATTCACCGTATCCGCCAGAGACAGAGAAACCGCACCGTTGCCCAAGCCCAGCAAAATAATCACCGGTAGAGCGAGTGCCAACGTCAGGTTCACACGCAGCGCCTTCACATCGCGACTTACGGAAGTCACGGCGCATACCACTGAGGGAAGAGTGACGCCAGATCCAAGTGTTGCTCTAGACAATCGCACAGCCTGTCAATTTCTCGCTGTCGCTGTGCGTCCCGGTCAAAGTGCTCTGGTGACTCAAGCCCAGCCCACTCCAGCACCGCTGC
>CAYNZI010000662.1:0-2071 GCA_964401565.1 uncultured Spongiibacteraceae bacterium | reverse complement strand
TTGTTTCAATTCCGCCCATAAGCGGCATTTGTAAATCCATAAAGATGATGTCAATAGTTTTGTTTTCGATGTCGTCCTTATAATGCTCAATGGCGATGATGCCATTTTCAACCACGTCAGAGCTGATTCCAACGAGTTGCAGCTGTTTTTTAATAATGGTTTGGTTGACTGGATTGTCTTCGGCTACCAGTGCGTGTTTATTATACCAGTGGTGATTGATCATTGGGGTGGCGGTGTTTTTTTGTTCCGCTTTATCTGTAATGGGAAGGCATAGGGTCAGACTGAAAGTAGAGCCAGAATATTGTTTACTCTCGACATTGATTTTTCCATTCATTAAACCCGCTAACGTCTGGCTGATCGAGAGTCCCAGTCCAGTGCCTCCGTATTTTCGGGATGTTGTTGGGTCGGCTTGTACAAACTCATCAAAAATAATACGTTTTTTCTCATCAGCCATTCCGATGCCGGTATCAATGACGTCTATGGTCCAAAGTGTGTGGTTTTCTCCGTGTCTGTCAAAATGGTTGTGAATAGTGATACTACCTTGTTCTGTAAATTTTATGGCGTTACCGCACAGATTTAGCAGAATTTGACGGATACGGGTTGGGTCGCCTAGCAAATGTTTAGGTGGTGGTGTTTCATAAGAAACATTTAGGTCCAGATTTTTTTTGCCAGCGGTTTTATCGAGCAATTGAAGAATATCGTTGAGCACTGTGGCTGGTGAAAAGGGGATATTTTCCAGGTCAAGTTTACCCGCTTCGATTTTGGTGAAGTCGAGAATGTCGTTAACTGTACTGAGTAGCGACTGGGCAGAGTGTAGCACCAGCGTGCCGTCTTCTCGCTGAAGGTCTGATAACGTGGAGTTTAGCAGTAATTCCTGTGCCGCAATGATGCCATGAATAGGGGTTCGCAGCTCATGACTGATAATGGCAAGGAATTCAGATTTGGCTCTATTGGACTGTTCTGCTGTTTCTTTGGCCTGCCTGAGCTCTTGCTCCATTTGTTTGCGTTCAGAAACATCTCTAACGACGCCCTGAATAACATCAAGCTCTCCCCATTTGGCCGGGCTGAGCACAACTTCCGTAAAAAATTCTTCTCCGTTTAGACGTATATGAATCCAGTCAAAGCGACAGTGGCCTTCTACCATTGCAGTTTGTATGTGTTGCCGGGACAGCTCACTGGACAAGCCCCCGCAGGGTTGGTGAACAGGGGAGAGCTCACCGGGGTGTTTTGAGCAAAACACCTCCAGAGTGGGGCATTTGAACATATCTAAAGTTGCCTGATTACAGTCAAGAAAGCCACTATCACTAACCAGCATAATGCCATCGCTGCTTAGCTCGTATAGTTTTCGATAAGTCAAATCTTCCATGGCTTTCTTGTACACCTTGTTATCAGATGATGAGTATCTTAAATCATAGTTACCGTTTTGCGTAAGGAGTGAAATTTGACGTCAAGGGTTTCTCGCTATGATTCATTGATCGCCATAGTTAAAAAAACCCCGGACTATACCGAGGCTCTATCGTATTCCATTCCTTTAATGAATGATTGCTTTCGCATCACGCGCTTGCATGTCGGAGTGCGCTTGCGCTAGGACATAAGCGCGTATCGCTTCAGCATCTTCGGGGTTGAGGTATTGTGCAAAAGAGACCATGCCGTTTGATGTCAGGACGCCCTCAAGCACTACGCTACGCCAGGAGTCTTCATTTGCGGCGATTGCTGACCAACGAAGGTCTGGCAAAATACCAGAGCTGATAGCGAGGATGCCATGACACACGGCGCAGTTGCGGGCAAAAGCAACCGTACCCTTGGCAATCATGTCTTCATCACCAAATGTGTCTGCTTTGGCTGTGTGATCTATTGCGGGCATATCGGGCGCCGTAATACTGCCAGTTGCTCCCAGTTTAAAAGTGACTACTTTACCCACGCTGGACTTAACTTTTTGATCGTAGGCTAGGCCGCTGGCCAGGCCATAGGCGCTGCCCCAGCCGGTGGTGATAGTTACGTATTGCTCTCCATTGATTGAGTATGTGCCAGGGCCTGAAGCGGCACCGGCCAGTACATTGTAAGACCACAG
>CAYNZI010000661.1:0-2082 GCA_964401565.1 uncultured Spongiibacteraceae bacterium | reverse complement strand
TTAAGCCAATCGGCTGCTGTGGTTAAATACAGCTCCGCCGGAGATGCACTTTTTGTGTCTATGATGGTCCTATTGTATATGAATGCTCGGAATCCGTTGAATGAACAGGCTAGCTAAATCAATTTTTCTTTCAGTATTTCTGCTTGCCGGTCTTACAGGTGCTCATCCAACGATGAAGTACCACAAGATATGACTGAAAAAGAGCTCTATGAGTCAGCACAAAATAGCCTTAAAAAAGAAAGCTATCAAAATGCCGTGAAAAAGCTGCAATTGCTTGAAGCCCGATTTCCCTTCGGACCCTACGCCGAGCAAGCACAACTGGAAATCATCTATGCTCACTACCTGAATTTCGAGTCTGAAGCGTCTGTTGCCGCCGCTGACCGCTTTATCAGGTTACATCCTCAACACCCAAATGCAGACTACGCCTATTATATTAAAGGTTTGGCAAACTATATAGAAGGCGAAGGCTTCCTCGATCGCTTCTTACCTACAGATATGACCATGCGAGACCCAGGGGCCGCCCTGCAGTCCTTTGAGGATTTTCGTCAACTGCTCTATCGCTACCCTGACAGCCCTTACGCTTCCGATGCTAAAGCCCGAATGCTCTATTTGAGGGCGAGACTTGCTCGCTACGAAATCAATGTTGCCAACTACTATTTCGAACGTGGTGCCTATATCGCTGCAGCCAATCGTGGCCGCTACGTCGTCGAAAACTTCCCTCAAACTCCGGCAACGGGGGACGCATTAGCCGTTATGGTACAAGCCTATCAACTACTAAGCCTCGACGATCTGGCAATGGATGCGCTTGCGGTACTTAATGAGAACTTCAGCGACCATCCGTCATTAGACGAAAATGGCGCGTTTATTAGCAAATTTAGCGCTAGCGAATCCAAGTCGTCACTCGTTAATAAGGTCTCATTTGGCTTATTCGATCGCAGTGCTCCCCCTAAATTTGATAACAGGGTCGATTATCTGGACCGCTGATCCACAACCTCTATAGTTGCCATCAGCTGCCATCGATAAGTTGGTGGCTACTTACTACCCTTGTTAACCGGTTTTGTTCACCCATTCTGCTCTTATATCTCCGTCACCAGCAACCTCGTGCAGCCACCCTCCCGGCATAGTAAACCTCATCAATTTTCATCGTAGTTGCCTCAAACAGAAAGGCATGCCTAAAAACCAGCTTCCTGTTGATCACACGTGGCTTTAATCTGTCCATACAGTATTTCGTCAATGCGACAAATGGCCTAGAATGATCGACACGACAACGAACCAGCTAGAGAGATAAGAAATGGACACAGCGGCAATAATCGAAGAAATGAAAGTTCTTGCAAAAATCGACCCACCATTTGAGATTGAACGCCGTGTTAACTTCATAAAAAACCAACTGACCAGCAGTGGCATCAAAACCCTGGTTCTCGGAATCAGTGGCGGCATCGACTCAGCGGTTGGCGGGCGGCTTGCACAGTTAGCGGTAAACCAGCTTAATCAGTCAAGTGATAGCGCTCACTATCAATTCGTTGCCGTTAGGCTTCCTTACGGGGTGCAGTTGGATGAACATGACGCACAGGCGTCTATCGATTTTATTCAGCCGAGTAAAAGTATCCATGTAAATGTTAAATCAGGTACCGACGAAATTCACCAAGAGACAATGATGGCACTCCAAAATTCCGGACTGTTGACTGAATCCGACACACTGAAGGATTTTTCCAAAGGTAATGTCAAAGCTAGAGCGAGGATGGTCGCTCAATACGATATCGCCGCGCTACTCAACGGCCTCGTCCTCGGGACTGATCACTCAGCAGAAAACATTACCGGTTTTTTTACCAAATGGGGTGATGGGGCCTGTGATTTAGCGCCATTATTTGGGCTTAACAAACGTCAGATTAAACAAATAGCCGCGACGCTAGGAGCGCCGCTACATCTTATCAACAAAATACCCACCGCTGATCTAGAGTCTCTCTCTCCACAAAAAGCCGACGAACAAGCCCTTGGCGTTACCTATGACCAACTGGACGACTATTTAGAAGGAAGGACTGTCGAAAAAAATGTCGCGACACATATCGAGTCCATTTACAGCAG
>CAYNZI010000660.1:0-2084 GCA_964401565.1 uncultured Spongiibacteraceae bacterium | reverse complement strand
CGCTGAGTGAGTGACTGAGACCGGCTGCTTTTCAGGCCGGGCTCAGGCAGGGCTCAGGCAGGAGAGAAGGCAGCCCGGGCCGCCAGCTGTGGAGCAAGAACATCACTCCGTTGCGGGGCCACACAATAATGACCAAGCTCAATAAAATAAATAACAATCAAAGACCGTGAAACAATCTATCGCAAAAAGAAACGCCCCTAAAACTAAGGCATTTCATCCACTTCTGAGCCTTCTTTCACCGGCAACATTAAATCTTCTTTAGAGATATTCATCATTAACAACACATTAGCTGCAACATAAATCGAAGAATATGTACCGACAAAAACGCCCACTAGTAAAGCAATGGAAAACCCATGTATCAACTCACCGCCAAAAGCAAACAACGCTATAAGTACCAGCAATGTCGTCAATGATGTTACAAGAGTTCTTGCGAGCGTCTCAGTGAGAGAAATATCAATCACTGACTCTGCAGAGCCCTTTCTGATTTTACGAAAATTTTCCCGAATACGATCTGACACAACAATCGTGTCATTAAGAGAATATCCAATCACTGCCAAAACAGCGGCTAAAACAGTTAAGTCAAAACCGATTTGGAAAAAGGAAAATACCCCAAGAGTGATAATGACATCATGAGCAAGAGCAGTTACTGCGCCAACAGAAAACTTAAACTGGAATCGGAAGGCTACGTACAACATGACCAAACCCAAAGCCATTAACATAGCCAAACCGCCCTGCTCCTTTAGCTCGTCGCCTACCTGCGGCCCAACAAACTCAATTCGACGCAAATCAATATTGCCGGCAAAATCTTTTTCCAACGCCGTTACCAGCTCATCGCCTAATTCATCACTGTAGCCTTGTGGCAATCGCACAAGAATGTCAGTTTCAGAACCAAAATGAACAACAACCGCATTGTTGTAACCAGCGTCTTTAATGGTATTTCGAATATTGCTCAACGGCTCAACTTGACTGTATTCCACCTCCACTAATGTCCCACCAGTAAAGTCCAGACCGAAGTTCAAGCCCTTTACAGCCAGTGAAGCAATGGAACCAATAATCAATACCAGAGACAGGATCATCGCGATTTTTCGATGAGCCATGAAATGTATCACTTTGTTATTTTGTGCTTGCTGTTCTGCCACGTTAATTTCCAATCCCTTTTAGTTTTGGAGCTTTCTTAAATAGATAATTTCTGGACTTTACGACCACCATGGATCAAATTTATCAACGCTCTGGTACCCACTATGGCGGTAAACATTGAGGTGATAATACCCAGAGACAATGTCACGGCAAAACCACGAACCGGCCCAGCACCCACGGCGTACAGTATGAGCGCCACTAGCAGGGTTGTGATATTAGCATCCATGATGGTTACGAAAGCCCTATCATAGCCGGTATTAATCGCCTGCTGGGGAGATATTCCCGCCTTAAGCTCTTCGCGAATACGCGCAAAGATAAGCACGTTCGCATCCACCGCCATACCAACGGTCAACACAATTCCCGCGATTCCAGGCAAGGTTAACGTCGCCGAGAGAATCGACATAGATGCTATAAGAAGGACCAAGTTAATACTGAGGCCCAGCATCGCGACCACGCCAAACAGTCGGTAATAAACCATCATAAAAACCGCCACTAAAGCGAGGCCTATTTGAACCGACATTATTCCCAACTCAATGTTTTCTGCACCAAGAGAAGGACCGATTGTCCGCTCCTGAACAAACTCGAGAGGTGCTGCAAGCGCTCCTGCACGAAGCAATAAAGCCAACTCAGCCGCCTCTGCGGGATTTCCCAAACCGGTAATCCGAAAACTCACACCCAATGCATCTTGAATGGTTGCCAGACTAATGATCCTTTTCTCATCGTAAGGTACTTTTATAATGACTTCTTCGCCGGCTTCGTTGGTTTCATAACGAGTTCTCGACTTTCGCTCGATAAACAAGACACCGAGACCGCGCTTAATGTTATGACGGGTAACTCGATGCATCATTGCCCCGCCCTCACTATCGAGCGTGATGTTAACTTGTGGCTGACTCGTTTGAGAATCAAATCCAGCCGATGCACTGGCGACCCTCTCTCCCGTGATCACA
>CAYNZI010000659.1:0-2101 GCA_964401565.1 uncultured Spongiibacteraceae bacterium | reverse complement strand
TTCTGGTAGGTCTCGCAAATAGAGGACAATAGATCAATGCGTTCCTGCTTGCTGGTTTGGCTAAACGTATAGAACGCTGCTCGGGCAGCAATTGCCGCTTTATCGACATCCGCAGCAGAACCTATTGAAATAATGGCGCACACTTCTTCGGTCGCTGGATTAATAACATCCATTGACTTAGGAGTAACTGGATCAACCCACTCACCGTTAATAAAAAACTTGTCATAAACTCGCATATACCTTTCTCCCATTATTGTAGCAACGTGCGTTTTAGTAATATGTAATTCGATCACCCGATAAATAGCAATCTCTATTAGACACTTTTATTGATAGTTTTGGCTAGTGATATTATTGTAATGGAGATGTCTGTTTAAGGACATACTCATTCATATTTCGGGAATTACTATGCGCTACCTTCACACCATGGTCAGAGTCAGCAATCTGCAGGAATCTCTGACATTCTATTGCGATAATCTGGGGCTAATTGAAGCCGATCGTTACGATAACGAGGCCGGACGCTTTACCCTAGTTTTTCTCTGTGCTCCGGAAGACTTAGACAGCTTTAAGGAAAATAGCGCCCCCGCATTGGAATTAACGGTTAACTGGGACGAATCGGGATACGAAAGCGGACGTAATTTTGGTCATCTGGCTTATTGCGTCGACAACATTTACAAAACCTGTCAGAAACTAATGGACGCCGGAGTGATCATTAATCGTCCACCACGATGCGGTCATATGGCTTTCGTGCGCTCTCCGGACAATGTATCCATCGAGTTATTGCAAAAAAATGGCTCTCTGGAACCCATGGAGCCCTGGCTATCCATGAAAAATACTGGCGAATGGTAGCTCTTCGCGACTAGCGTAGGCTCTCATTAATACTTGTCAGCACTTTGTTGCCCGGGCACAGGTCTGATTCTGTGAGTGCACGCAAGGGCTTGTGAGACGACCGTATCGTTTCATGAAGCTCTTGCGAATCCGGATCCATATACAACAGCCCCGTTAGCAGCTTATCGTTTGCTTTATAATCTTTTATTAACCCCAGCGCAGACCGGCGACTATGTATATCCAATCGACTGTCAGCTTTATGCAAATGTACGACCGAGCCATCGTGCAGCGTCACTTCCTGAGAAGTTCCCGGTTCGTAGCTTGTGGTAATTTCGTCTTTCATAGGCACAAAGTCGACGGTGCCTGTTGCAGCAAGATGGTCCCGAATATATTCGTAGCCCTTGGTTGACTCCGGATTGTTATTAAACGTAACACAGGGTGAAACAACATCAATAAATGCAAAACCTTGATGAGCAATAGCCGCCTTTATCAACGGAATCAATTGTTCTTTGTCACCGGAAAAACTTTTCGCCACGAACGTTGCACCCAGCTGCAAAGCCATACTGGCAAGATCAATCGGTTCAAATGGATTGGGATCACCTTTTTTACTTTTCGAACCGACGTCCGTGGTCGCTGAATCCTGACCCTTAGTCAAGCCGTAGCAGCCATTATTTTCAACGATATACATCATGTTTATATTACGTCGAACAGCATGGGAAAACTGCCCCATACCAATTGACGCGGTATCCCCATCTCCTGACACGCCAATGTAGATCATATCCCTGTTTGCCATATTCGCTCCCGTAGCGACAGATGGCATTCGACCATGAACCGAGTTAAAACCGTGGGAGTTGCCCAAAAAATAGGTTGGTGTTTTCGATGAACAGCCAATACCCGACATTTTGGCAACGTTATGAGGTGCTATCGATAGTTCGAAAATGGCCTGCGTTATCGCACCACTAATTGAATCGTGACCACAACCTGCACACAGTGTTGATATTGCACCTTCGTAGTTCTGCTTGGTATATCCCAGATCATTGATGGGTAAATCAGGGTGTCGAAAACTCGGCTTTAAATAACTCACAGTAACACCTTCTTATTGATTAACACTATTATCGGTTGCGGAATCTTTGCGCAAAGGTGTGACCTTGGCGCGGTCAATATGGTCCACAATTTTTCCCTGTATAAAACTAGCGGTAATCGGCATACCGTCATAATTCAGTATTGGGATCAGGTGCTTCGGATCTATCTCACAATCATTGACCAACAGCGATCG
>CAYNZI010000658.1:0-2106 GCA_964401565.1 uncultured Spongiibacteraceae bacterium | reverse complement strand
TGTTGACGCCTGCCTGCTGGTAACACCATATTACAACAAACCGACCCAAGAAGGCCTCTATCAATTCCATAAACTCATTGCCGAAACTGTAGCGATTCCACAGATTCTCTACAATGTACCAGGACGCACCGCCTGCGACATGAGTAATGAGACTGTCGATAGTCTAGCCAATATCGACAACATTATCGGCATTAAAGATGCCACCGGCGACATTGAGCGCGGCAGAGATCTTATCGAACGCTGCTCAGACCGCATCGCCATATACTCAGGCGACGACCCTACTGCAGTAGACTTAATGCTGCTGGGCGGCAAGGGTGACATTTCTGTCACCGCTAATGTTGCGCCAAAATTAATGGCGCAAATGTGTGACGCAGCAATAGCGGGCCATGCTGATCTGGCAAAGAAACTTAACGACCAGTTAGCCCCACTGCACCAAAACTTGTTCCTGGAGTCCAATCCAATTCCAGTAAAATGGGCGTTGAAAGAAATGGGGATGATCGCTGATGGTATTCGATTGCCAATGACCTTTTTTTCCGATGAATATCATCCAGCGCTGAAGCAAGCTATGCAACTTTCAGGAATTAGTGAATGAAGTTTTTGCCAAAACTGGCGGTAGTAGCCGCAATCGTAACCAACGTGTCAGCATGTGGGTGGTTGTTTGGGGATAGTGGAACCTTTCGAGATCGCGGCGATGATTATCGCAAAGCCAGGGTAGAAGCACCGCTTAAATTCCCGCAAGGCATAGACAGTGAATCCATTGATGATAGCTACGCCATTCCGCCAATAAGTGATCGCACCACACTAGATGAGGAATTTGAAGTACCTCCGCCCGAACCTCTGGCCGACGATCTTGATCGTGACTCAGTGCGCATTAATAAATTAGGGTCAACCCGCTGGATTCTCATAGATGGCGCTCCCGGGCAGGTCTGGCCCCGCTTACGCGGATTCCTCAACCTTAATCAACTCGCTCTTGAGCGGGTCGATGCAGCCAACGGGATCATTGAAACAGCCTGGCTGCAACCTGAAGGTGAAGACCTTCTTCGTGAACGCTATCAGCTCCGCATCGAACAAGGTGTGCAAAGAGCCACCAGTGAAGTTTATATTTTACAAGCCGATATTCGTGCGGGGCAAGAACGCTGGCCAGAAAAATCAACTAGCGACGATCGCGAGCAAATCATGACTCAGGAACTCGCACAATATCTGGCAGACAGTTCCGCTACCGCCGTATCAATGCTCGCGCAGCAAGCTATCGACTCATCCGGCAGAGTCACTTTGGAAGAAGATGAGAATGCCAAAACGTTTATTCGTTTAAATTTGCGATTTAACCGTGCATGGGCCTCCACTGGGCGCGCTCTCGAAAAAGCGGGATTTCTAGTCGATGATTTAAATCGCAAAGAACAAATTTACTATGTTCGCTTTATCGAAGAAGAAGATCGTGATGATGACGGATTTTTCTCTTCCTTATTTGGTGGCAATGACAGTAAAGAAGTCTCTGATGACAAAGGTACTGCGTATTATATAAAGCTGCATAAACAAGACACCGAAACTGTCACGCTGACCATCGAACGCGACAATGGCGAAACGATGAAAAAAAGCGAGACTGAAAAGCGTCTCAAACTCATCAAACGCCACATAGCTTAAGCCCTTTAGATGGGTTTGGCACTCGCATCTCTGGGTAGCGGCAGTCGCGGCAATGCTACCTTGATTAAATCGTCGAATGCGTTGCTGCTAGTTGATTGCGGCTTCACTATCAAAGAAACTGAACGCCGCCTGCAAATTCTGGGGCACCAACCGCAAGACCTCGACGCTATTTTGGTGACCCACGAACACAGCGATCATATTAAGGGCGTTGGCCCCTTCGCTCGTAAATACCAGCTGCCTGTCTACCTGACCCACGGTACAGGTCAACATGATGGGTTGAAAAAAATCACTCACCTGCATCAGATTAATATTCACCGGCCTTTCTCGATTGCCGGTATTGAAATCACACCGGTTACCGTGCCCCACGATGCAAGGGAACCCTGCCAATTTGTATTTCGGCACGACAATAAAACTGCCGGCATACTCACCGACTTAGGCAGCATCACGCCTCATGTCATAGAGCAA
>CAYNZI010000657.1:0-2111 GCA_964401565.1 uncultured Spongiibacteraceae bacterium | reverse complement strand
CCCTGGATTGTTCTACTGAGGTTTGTTCAGTTGCATTGCTGGATGACAGCAATGGAGACGTAGCCATCAACGACATATTTGAATTGGCACCAAGGCAGCATACGCAGCGTATCCTACCGATGGTCGATCAATTATTAAGTGATTGCGACGTTAGCTTGAATCAGCTCGACGCTATTGCATATGGTCGTGGCCCCGGTTCTTTTACCGGCTTAAGAATTTGTCTGGGAGCCGTTCAGGGACTGGCATATGGCGCAGAACTGCCGGTAGTAGGGGTTTCCACCCTTGCTGCACAAGCTCAGGTTGCCGTAGATAGCGGTGAGGCGATTGATAGCCTGATTCTGAGTACGCTCGATGCGCGCATGGATGAAATATATTGGGGGGTATTCCAGCAACAACATGGGTTGGTGGCAATATTGGGTCCAGAGCACTTAACAGCACCAGAGCAGATAGCGTTGGAGGCGATGCAGGTGGATGAACGTGATTTGGTCGCGATAGGCAGTGGTTTTAGCTACGCATCCAGGCTGCCAGTTAATAGCTGCGTCAATCAGTGGTACGGTGATCTTTTACCCACGGCCAGTGCTGTTGCAAAGCTCGGTTATGCGGATTTTAACAAAGGGGCGGCCCGGCCTGCAGCAGAGGCGATACCGGTGTATTTACGGGATGAAGTTGCCTGGAAAAAACAACCGCTGCGAAGTTAAAACCTGCTGTATTGAGTGAGCAATGCATGTCGTTATTGTTCGCTGGCTATTCACTATTTGCTGTGCTCTGCCTATAATGTTCAACTATCGAATTTACAGGGGGTCCGTGACGGTAGTGGACTCTACTAATTGAATACAACGAGTAGTTATCTTGCAGATTTCTGGCTTCCCACTCATTGCACCTCCAGCTCCGCAGAGCCGGCGTACAGATGTCGTCGAACGCGGACAAAGCAATGTGGAAGTTGAGGTCAATAGAAATGGTGACGAAGACCGTGGACGTCGCTCACTGGACGAGCATCATGTTCTCGCGGAAGACTTTTTACAACAGCGGGTGGAATCAAGTCGGGCTAATGATTCGATTCAGTTTCGGCAACAAGCTGAGCAGAGTGATTTCTCGTTGAATGTACAAAAGGCGTTGCAAACATTTGTTGAAAATTCTCCATCACCAGAGCAGCAACTAGGTATCGAACTGGTTGGTGTAGACACCTACGCATAGTTTTTTTTTGCTGATCTGCCCAAAGTGATTCACTGATACCAAAAGAGACATTCATGGATATTGAACAATTCAATCGCGGTTTACTCGAATTTCTGGCTGCATCGCCCACACCATTTCACGCCGTACAACAAATGGCGCAAAAGCTCTCAGTGGCAGGCTTTGAATTTTTGCAAGAAGCTGACGACTGGACGCTTCAAGCCGGCGGACGATACTATGTGGTGAGGAATAATTCATCAATAGTTGCATTTACTGTCGGTGAAAAAAATGTGCTGGATGTGGGGCTGCGAATGGTCGGTGCCCACACCGATAGTCCTTGTTTGAAAGTAAAGCCCCAGCCCGAGATCGTTAAAAAGGGTTATCTCCAGTTGGGTGTAGAGGTTTATGGAGGGGCTTTGCTTAATCCCTGGTTTGACCGGGATTTATCCTTGGCTGGCCGTGTTAGCTTTCGAGATGCCATGGGTAATATCAAGAGTGTCTTAGTTGATTTTGAACGTGCCATCGCAACGATCCCCAGCTTGGCGATTCATTTAGACAGAGAGGCTAACAGCGCTCGAAGTATTAATTCGCAAACAGATATACCGCCAGTATTGATGCAAACAGATGATGAGCAGACGAGTTTCCGCGCATTGCTACTGACCCAAGTACTAGAGGAACATCCCGATTGTGGGGCGTGCAAAGTCCTTGATTACGAGCTGAGTTTCTATGATACGCAGCCAGCGGCAGTGATTGGTCTGCACAATGAGTTTATCGCCAGTGCTCGGCTGGATAACTTGTTATCTTGCTACATCGGTTTGCAAGCCTTGTTGGCTGACAGTAGCGAATACCGAGTGCTTGTGTGCAATGATCATGAGGAGATTGGTAGCCAATCTGCCGTTGGGGCGCAGGGGCCAATGCTACGATCTGTATTGGGTCGACTG
>CAYNZI010000656.1:0-2115 GCA_964401565.1 uncultured Spongiibacteraceae bacterium | reverse complement strand
TAATGATGAGGTAGTCATCATGTTTGCTTTTCTTTGAATGCAACCAATCAAGAGCGCGAACCTTTCCAGTTGTGTTTGAGATGAGAGCCACTGGTTTTTTTTCAGACCTAGATACAACGTAGGTGGTGGATTTTGTTTGAATCGTTAGAGACTCGAACCTTCCGTTATCGTGTAGGTCGAATAAGAGTAAGGCTTGGTTTTCGTCATCCACCAAATGTCCATTGCTTGTGAAATGCAGGTTTTCTCCATATCTGATTTTCGTGTACCGTTTCCAATAGTTACTAAGATCAGGATGATAGGAGGAAGTGTAGAAGTAAAACTGGGGAGCGATGATCGTAGTGCCATCCCAATTTCGTTCAATTGCCATTAGTGCATTCAGAGCTTCCCATCTAGCGAGGTGAGAGCGTTGTCGGAGGCTTGTTTGCATGTTTCTGTCTCTTATCGACATGCCTGCACAGCCAAGAACAACGGAAACTGCTATTATTCCAATTGGCAGTGCTCTAAAGTTCAAATTACGTACTAGCCAGGCTGTTCCGGGGACTATCAGTAGGCACCAACCGTACATTGAAAGTTGGCTAGTCAAGTAGGTTTCGACCCAGAGTTTAACCCAGTCTTGATACTTTTCTGAAAACCCAAGAAGAAAGTTTGGTGCGATTATCAGCGTAATGGCCAAGAGGATATAGACCCACCATTTTGGTTGTTTCTGGGTTGTGGAGTGAAGTAGTTCTTCCTTTTTTTCCTTGTCAATATTTCTCGCCAGAGCCCAGATTGTGACTATTAGCCCCAAGAGCATCATTGTGAATTCAATTCCTCGCACCCCAATCTGGCTAGGTATGAGGTATGTAAAATAAGTCATACCGTAGATACTGTCCCCCCAGGCAATACTTGTAGAATTTGTAGTTATGTCTAAAAGAGGCAAACTTCCAAGGCTGTATGCTACGATGACCTGCACAACAGAAAGAATGCTCGTGTCTCCTGTTTCTAACCCTTCATAGGTGCTTGGATGGAGCTTTGCCCAAAATAGGTAAAGCGCTCCGTAAGTAACTACCGAAAGTAGAAATACGGCTAAAAATTGAATTTTTATTTTTCGAGCTATTTGCGTGGTATAAAGTATCCACGAAATTGCTATCACCGACATTATTGTGATTGGTTCATATTGAAATATGGATACGAATGAAAGTAGAAAAAAGAGGATGAGGGTTAGATGTTTCCTTCTTATTGCGTTCGGCGATCTTAGCATAAGAGCGATCAATGCCCAGAGAGGAAATGCCATGTGATTGACTACAGGATAGGCTGCTGGTGGTTGGTGATGGTAGCCATTCCAGCCGAGACAGAGAAAAAGTAGAAAAAAGAGATATCGATGCGTGCTTCGTGTGAAAAGGGCGATTGCAATGCAAATGGGAGCCATGGCATAGCATGCGGAATTCACTAAATGCATCAGTGCGGACTCTGGTTTTGATGCGAACAGAAGGTCCACGAGCTTCGTGATGATAAAATAGATGCGTCCTTGCTCTTTAGCCTGACCTAGCGCATTAGCAAATATATCTGCCCCTCCAGCGAGACTGAAGGCCATTTGATCGCTTGTTGTCATACCCACGAAATAAAACGGCTGCAGCTGCCAGATTATCCACCCCCCCCCCAGTAAAGCCCAAGGCAAGGGGATCGATTTAAGTGGTCCAAAAGTTTCTTTTGATATCATTGTTCTAGGTCAGATATCCTCTTTGTAGTAGGTCGACTTTTTGCCACCATTAGCAAAGATACGCCAAACGGATAGCTCCAATTTGGTAGATTTTTTTTTCGCTTGAAAATATTGTAGTTAGAATTCGGTTAACGATTGCCGGTGGAGAGCCGATGTCTGTGCCGCCTTGTCTGTTTAGGAGTTTATTGAAGATGCGTACAATTGCGACGACGGGGAAGAGAATGGAGCTGTAATAAGTTATGTATTCCACGGATAGTCCTGCTTTCTTGATAGCATTCTGGATGCTTTTGTATGTGTATCTCCGGTAGTGGTGATTTACTACGTCGTGATGGCTCCACAAGAAGGGGCAGGCTGGTATACTGGCCGTGGTCATAAATTAAACATTTGGAAGTTCCACGAAAGGAGGGTTTTCATGT
>CAYNZI010000655.1:0-2120 GCA_964401565.1 uncultured Spongiibacteraceae bacterium | reverse complement strand
TTGTGTCTTGCGTTGTGGCGCTTACCCTAAGCCCAGTGATGTGTGCTCACCTGTTACGTGATCATGATCATCAGGAAGGTTTTGCGGATTGGCTGGACCGCACATTCAGGCGACTGAAAAGTGCTTACAAAAAAGTGCTTATCAACAGTCTCGATAACCGCGGGCCGGTGGTCATGTTCGCCGTTGCCATTTTATTGAGTTTACCGGTGTTTTTTTCCATAGCGCGTGAAGAGCTTGCCCCCACTGAAGATACCGGCAGTATTTTTGTTATTGCCACGCCTCCGGAATATGCCAACTTTGAGTATGTTACTCACTTCGTCGATGAAATGGTTGAGATATGGAAAGGCATACCGGAAGTCAGTCATTCGTGGCAAGTCATTTACCCAGGACGCGTCTTCGGTGCCTTGTCTCTGGTTCCCTGGGAAGATCGTGAGCGATCGCAGATGGAGCTACAACGAGAGGTACAGGAGAAATTCAGTAAGATCAGCGGACTGCAAGTGATGTCCTTTAATCAACCTGACCTGCCCGGCAGCGATTCCGGCCTGCCGGTCAACTTTGTTATCGCCTCTACTGAAGATTATGTCAACGTCGAACGAGTGGCCGACGAAGTATTAACTGCAGCTCGTGCCTCGGGGCTCTTTTCCTTTGTCAGTCAGACACTAAAATTCAACCGTCCCGAACTCAAAGTCGATATTGACCGCGACAAAGCTGCCCGCCTGGGTATTTCAATGCAATCAGTGGGCGACACCTTATCTGTCATGTTAGGAGAGTCAGAACTCAACCGTTTTAGTATGGACGGACGTAGCTACAAGGTTATTCCCCAGGCGTCGCAGGATTTCCGACTCACTAAGGAATGGCTTGCGCGTTATTATTTACGCACCAGTTCGAACGAGCTCGTGCCGCTGTCAACGATTATCACACTCAGGCAAGCCGTTGAACCCAATGTTCGCCGCCAGTACCAACAGCTTAATAGCACAACCATTCAGGGCATGATGCTGCCGCCAAACACGCTTGGAGACGGACTGGCCTTTCTGGAAAAAACGTTGTCAGATGTGGCTCCCACCGGGTTTCGTGCAGGTTATGAAGGACAGTCGCGACGCTATATACAAGAAAGTGGCGGTTTCGGTGCTCTTTTCGCGGTATCCCTAACGCTTATCTTTTTGGTTCTGGCGGCGCAGTTTAATAGTTTTCGTGACCCGTTTATCGTTCTTGTGAGTGTGCCTTTATCAATTTTTGGGGCGATTGTGCCCATTGCACTGGGGTTTGCCACGCTCAACATCTATACGCAGGTTGGACTTTTAACCTTGATTGGACTAATCAGTAAGCACGGCATTCTGATTGTCGATTTTGCCAACCAACTGGCTCGGCAAGGCTTGTCACGTCGAGATGCCGTGTTGGAGTCAGCCTCCCTTCGCCTCAGACCTATTCTGATGACGACGGTAGCAACTGTGTTGGGAGTACTTCCGCTGGTCTTTTCTTTGGGTGCCGGTGCCAGCAGCCGCTATAGCATAGGCCTGATGATTGCCGCCGGCATGCTGGTAGGAACCTTGTTTACCTTATTCATTGTGCCTGTCTTCTACATGTTACTTGCGTCAGAACATACAGCCGATGAGGAAGAGACCGAGGCCACCTCCGATTCAATACCGACCAGGCCATCTGACATTACCACTTAGCGTACTGTTTCGACCGACAGATTAGTTAAAGCCTGATGTCGCTGATCTGACTGAATGCTTCATATTGAGAGAGGTAAACCTTCCCTGATAGATGGTCGATAAAATCGACTCTATTTAGCGCATCTAAGACTGGCCCTTTTACTTCAGAAAGGTGCAAATTTACACCTTGGTCTGTAAGACGTTCATTAATGCTCTTTAGTGTTTCCAGGGCGCTAAAATCAATTTCATTAACCGCGCTACACATAAGTACGACGTGGGCAATTTGGTCATCATTAAATAAATAACTGTAAATTTTATCCTCTAGATAACTGGCATTGGCAAAAAATAAACTTTCGTCAACCCGTAGCGATAATATATGCGGGTCGGTAATAACATGAAAACGTTTTACGTTCTTGAAATACTCGGTCCCTTCGACTAAACCCACTTCGGCAATATGAGGGGTTGATG
>CAYNZI010000654.1:0-2127 GCA_964401565.1 uncultured Spongiibacteraceae bacterium | reverse complement strand
GAAAAGCAGGTGCGGTGCGAGCTATATTGGTGAGCACCAGACCTGGATGAATGACATTAGATGTGGTGGTGCTGCCCTCAAGATTTTTAGACAGTTGCAATGAAAACAATGCGTTGGATAATTTGGAGCGACCGTAAGCTTCGCCAGCATCAAACGCTTTTTCTCCGCGCAGGTTGTCAAAGTCAATGCCCATAGGGGGTGCTTGTACGTAACCAGAGACGCTACCTACATGAACGATTCTCCCGGCATTTGCACTGGCAAGGGCGGGTAACAAATGATTGACCAGGACAAAGTGTCCTAAATGATTAACCCTGAATATTCTTTCGATGCCATCTATAAGTTCCAGTTCACCAAAGGTATTGATGCCCGCATTGCATATGACGATATCGATCGGTGTATTCATTGCCTTAATGCTGTTTGCACAATCAACGGCAGACTGAAAGTCTGACAGTTCCAGCGCCACAGGTGTTGTCATTCCTTCGACACTGGCACAGGCTGCGTGAGCTTTTTCTAGTGTGCGGCCGGTTCCGATAACGTGAGCCCCGCGCAGGGCTAACACCCGCATCGTTTCGTAACCTATTCCCGAATTGCAACCGGTAACGACAGCGGTCTTTCCGCTCAGGTCCAGACCTTCGGTGACACTTTCGGCGGTGGCATCTGCGTCATAGGGTCCTGCCGCGAATCGGGTGTCAATACTGGCTTTGGGGTCGTTACTGGAGCAGGCTGTTGCCGATGCGGCAACAGCAGTGGCGGCTCCGAATTGTAAAAAACGTCGACGGTTGATTGTTAGCATGGGGTATCTCCGTTGTGCACAATTCTTGACGGCACAGGTCGCGGACAGGGTATGGATTGGTATTGTACTTCCAATTTAATCGATTTTTGAGGAAGAGACCATCAGAATCGCCAGTATGCAGTAAGGATCTTAGGATGAAGGCGGCGTGGCTTGTGGTCTTCCGTGGTAAATAGTCTGATGTGTAAACGACAATATTGATCGAAGAACACGTCAACGACCGCAAGAATTGATGTATGTTAATGTATGTTAATGTATGTCATATGGTTAACTTTCTGAAACGCTAACAGTCACCCCGCCGATACTGGAGTAAACATTATGCGTGCAATGATTGAAGATTTTCGAATTGTTCCTGCGGGTCATTGCGGCAGCGGGTCGATGAGAAACCTTATCTATCACTACTGCGGGCTGGACTTGGAAGAGGGTGTCGTGTTCGGTCTTGGAACTGGACTTGATACCGTATTTTTTACCTATGAGAATGCTGATCCACCCTTTATGTTGTTTGGTCGCGGTTCTTCGATGGAAGCTGATTGCGCTGTAACCATGGGGCTGGATTATGAAGAAAAAATCCAGCCGGACAACGACCTCGCGTGGGAAGAAGTACGGCAAGAAATTCTGGAGGGTCGCCCGACTATGCTGTCAGGCGACATTCTCTACCTTGACTACCGTGAGTACAAAGTTCATTTCCCGGGTCATCGTTTCATCCTTTTGGGTTTTGATGACGAAAAACAAGAAGTCTACATTGCTGACCGTATTAATGCCCATGTTGAAACGTGTTCCATGGGGGCATTGCGACGAAGCCGCAATCCAACAGACGCTATCAGCACCTTCAATCGGTGGGGAAAATTTTCATCTGGAGCAATGCGTAACAGTTTGCCAGAAGCTTGCGGTATTGCGTTGAAAACGACGGTTGAGAGAATGTTGGGAATCGATAAATCCCAGCGTGAGCTGATGGCCGAAATATCCGGTAGAGGGGCTATTTGTGAAGCTGGATTAAGGGGGTTCCAGACATTTCAGCGGCAGATGAAGCTGTGGCCTGAGCGAGAAAATGCCGCGTCTCATGCCCGGTATGTTGATAACGCTGTCGTTAAATTCGGCACCGGGGGAGGTTTTTTTCGTAATCATTATGCGGTGTTTATGGCTTGGGCGCGAGAGCTGCGTCCGGATTTGGTCAGTGCAGATTCGGTTAGTCTGGCCCATTTAGCGGCTGAGCAATGGAATGCTTTGTCACCGATGATGCACGCTATTGCAGCGCAACCTGGTAATGCCGACTTATGGAGCCAGGCGCATGAGAAGGTAGATGATATTTATCATACCGAATATACATTGTACGGACA
>CAYNZI010000653.1:0-2129 GCA_964401565.1 uncultured Spongiibacteraceae bacterium | reverse complement strand
GGCGCGAGGGAAGGTAGCCCAGAGGGCCGCCAGCTGTGGAGCAATCACGTCGCTCCGTTGCCGGGTTCCCAATCATTAACGCCGACAAAATTAGACTTCAGATTGGAATAAACGCCTTGAATTGAACTTTAAGTCTCAAAGCGCCCATTATCCTGCACCAGCTTACTGTGCTCTCTTCTACTGCCCCAGCTGCTCCCGCCTTTTTTTATCCGCCTCTAGTATCAATGCTTCGGTATTTTTCGCTCGATCCAATGCATCTAACTGATACTGAGGAATCACACCTGAGGGCTTGGACTCATCACTATCGTGTTCACCGGAACAAGCCACTAACGACGATAATACGACCGCCCATGTAAATAATTTTATTGATGCTTCTTTGCTCATATAATTCTCTCTATCTCGTATTTTAATGACTTGTAAAATTTATACATCACCCCATGAGAGGAAGCCAGCGATGTTTCTAGAAACAGGAATTCCGCCACAGACGATTGAATATCCAGCTAGCATGCATTATTGTGACAGCCAGCAAAAAATACACCTGATTTTTGGAAACGGAGTGAACAACGATGTCGTCCACCACAGATAGTAGTAACGCCACTGTATCAGAAGGCGCACTTCGCATTCGCAATATCGCCCTGCTAATATTGATCGTTCTACCAGTATCTGCACTCGGGGCTCGTTTTGGCTTATGGCCATTCGGCATTGGAATCAAGCTACTCGCCGGTGCTGTTGTTGTGGGGCTGTTAATACAGGTAATCAATGCGATATGGTTATTACGTAAACCCGCTGCCGCGACTAAGTCAGCATTGCGCTGGGCCAGCCTGTTTGCATTACCCTGCCTGATACTCGTCGCCGCATTTGTCCGGTCAGGAGACGATGCTCAAGCGGGCATACACAATATCAGTACCGATATAGACAACCCACCCCAATTTATTGCAGCGGTCGAACAACGAGGTCCTGATAGCAATCCATTGGAATACACATCAGAAATTGCCGCAATTCAACAAAAATCCTTTCCAGAAGTGGGTACTATTTCCACCAATCAGACACCCTTACAAGCTTTCGAAAACTCACTTGCAATAGCCGAATCATTAGGATGGAAAGTCTATTCACAAAACGACGATCAAGGTCGTATAGAGGCTGTTGATACAACCTTTTGGTTCGGTTTCAAGGACGATATTGCTATAAGGATTACTGCAACCAATAGCGGCAGCAAAGTCGATTTACGCTCTGTTTCAAGGGTGGGAGTCAGCGACCTCGGTGCGAACGCCAAACGTATTGGTACATTCTCGGAAGCCTTCCGTAACAACGATCGCTAACACCGTATAAACCTCCGGCCAAGGTTTCACCAGCTTTCATCGAAAGAGCCTGCAAACAGGAATTTCCCGTTCGTAGGCTCACTCTTTATCTAGCGAATATTTTCAGTCACAAATTTTCGAATATCCTTCTCTATCGTCGATTTAAAAGCGCCTAGCATTAATCCAAGTTTCATATTCAATGCAAGGCGACCTTCATCGATCCTGATCTCGCCACTAGCACCGCTACGTTGAAACTTCATACAGTCTTCAGCCGGCCACGAACACTGCAGTTGATAGCGGCTAGTCATCTCAGATGCCAACTCATCTAGCTTGGCTCTCAGCTCATCCGCCGGCATCGTGTAATTGTGGGTAATGTGTATATTTGCCATAATAAATCCGTTGAAAAAGAGCAGGTCGCCCCCATTGTCAGGGAACGGGTTATATACCACCAATCGTAACAGGACAAATTCGGTTTAACAGCTGTAAATTGGCTTGTTACAAAAAAGCTTTTCGGTATAATAGCCGTCCCTCAATCTGCACTGGCAGTAAATTATCTCGGGGCGTAGCGCAGTCTGGTAGCGCACTACACTGGGGGTGTAGTGGTCGCAGGTTCAAATCCTGCCGTTCCGACCATATTTATAAGTAAAATCAAGCACTTACCGACATTGTCGCTAAGTGCTTTTTTATGCTTGTCAGATTTAAGCCCGTATTAAGTCCAAATACATCATACGTATTCGAATACTTGCCCTTCTTTTAAGTCTTCAGGGTTATTAAAAGGTAAGCGCCAAACTAAGCACCTATTGCAATTCCCCGTTAGCTATCTATAGTAAC
>CAYNZI010000652.1:0-2129 GCA_964401565.1 uncultured Spongiibacteraceae bacterium | reverse complement strand
TACATGACCGGCGATGACAGCACAGACATTTAGTGTATCAAAATCCAATAGGATGAGTGTATGTATACCGCGCATTTCAATTTGAAAGAACAGCCTTTTGGGTTGACGCCCAACACTGCATTCTTTTTGAATGCGAAAGGGCACCGTCAAGCCTTGAATATGTTGCAGGTGGCTTTAGCCAACGGTGAAGGATTTATTAAGGTTGTTGGTGAGGTAGGTACGGGCAAAACCATGCTGTGCAGAAAGCTTCTTAACACACTCGATAGTGATAGCTACTATACGGCCTATATCCCCAATCCTTTTCTTAATCCTGTCGCGTTGTATCGTGCCATTGCTGAAGAGTTTGGCATTAAGTGTAAGACCAGGGATGGAATTAACGAATATCAAACGGCAATTAACAATCGGTTTTTTGAACTTGTTGGCGAAGGGAAAAAAGTAGTCCTTGTTATCGACGAAGCTCAGGCAATGCCGTCTAAGTCGTTGGAAGCTTTACGCTTAATTTCAAATCTCGAAACAGAAACGACGAAACTGATTCACATCGTTCTATTTGGCCAGCCCGAATTGGACCGAATGCTAGAGCATAGTAGTTTGCGTCAACTGCGCCAGCGGATCAGTTTTTCATACGATTTACCGTCGATGGATTATGACGGTACCCGTAACTACATCAACCACAGGGCAACAACAGCTGGGTCTGATGGCGCGCCGCTGTTTAGTGATAGCGCAATTAAGTTGGTGTTTCGTGCCAGTAAAGGCGTGCCCCGACTTATTAATATTCTCTGTCACAAATCGTTAATGGTTGCTTACGGAAAAGGAGTGCCTCAGGTAGACCGGAGGCAGATGATGTCGGCGATTGACGATACCCAGGGCCTGGAGGTGAACGGACGATTCAAAACTATTGGTTTAGGCCTTTCACTCGTAGCCGCTAGTATTGCGATGGCGCTACTATTTGTTCTTCCCGGTGCTGTTTAGTGAGTCTTGTTAATGACATGCTAAACGACCTGGATGAGCGCCGAGGTGAGCAGGCCAGAAATGACATCAATATTGATTGGATGACGGGCCAGAAAAACGCGACTAAAAACCGTTATTTCATGCCGTTACTATGGTTGGGTAGCTCGCTGGTATTTGTCGTTATTGCGGTAGGGGTTTGGCGTAACGTCAGTAGTGAAAATGTTGAAGCATTGGAGCATTTGAGTCGGGCTGGAAATGCGATAAGCGCCGCAAAAAGCCAGCCACTGCTCCCCGCAACTGAAAATAGTACGCAGAAGGAAATACTGTCTTTTTCTGAGCCGGAGGCTTTAAAAATAGAAACCGCCACCGAAAAGTGGGCGCCTTCGAGCGATGTTGCCGCGGTAGATGATGAGCAAGCCAAGGTCGTTGTTGCAGGTGTTATTGATCCCGGTTTTCCAAAACTAAAACCGACACCTACAAGTCCAGAGGGAAAACGTCTTTCTGTCGCTACACCGATGCCAGAGGAAGAAACTCCTCAGCTAGTTAGAACCACCACTACGCTGTCTGCGAAACAGCGTGACAGATCAGTGTCCAAAAATGCGGAAGAGTTGATCCGCCGTAAGAAGTTAACAGAAGCGGAAGGCATTCTCGTTAATGAGACCGCATTAAACGCTCAGGCAATTCGTTCGGGTGTCGTACTTTCTTCGCTGTGGTTATCTCAGGAAAGATTTTTGGAGGCACAAGCATTATTGTCACATTTGCGACAAGAGAGTCCCGCATCTATAGAGCTGGTTAAAATCCAAGCTCGCTTGCATTTAATGACGAGTGAAGCCCGCAAGACATTAGACTTACTCATGACATTCAGCCCATCAATGGACTCCCATGCAGATTACTACGAATTACTGGGTTTAAGTGCCCGCCAGGAACAGCAATATGAACTGTCGGTTCAAGCGTACAAAGGATTACTGGAGTACAACTCTTCTCGGGGAGACTGGCGGGTAGGGATGGCGATTGCTCTAGATCTGCAGGGAGAAAAACAGGCGGCAATAAGCGCCTATCGTTCAGCGCTCGGGTCGAGACAACTTCCCCAAGCGCTCCGCGATTATGCGCAACAGCGATTGTCGGCGCTATAAAGGATGAGTACGAAACTATTCTGCGGGTGGAGTGGAAATACATTGATA
>CAYNZI010000651.1:0-2133 GCA_964401565.1 uncultured Spongiibacteraceae bacterium | reverse complement strand
TATCATCTCATCAATCATGGCCTTATCAATAGTGCCAATGATGTGTGGCAACTTACTAAAATCCAACCATCGTGCATCTGCCATCGAAGAAATCATGATGCCACTGATGTCAGCCCTGGAAGCAGGCTACAGTCGAAGCTTACGCTTTTCTCTGACACAGCCATGGATACCCATTGTTGGTACGTCAATCGCATTAGCGACCGGCTATTATCTGGCGGCGAACCTAAAAACAGAATACGCGCCGATTGAAGATCAAGACACCATCATGGTTTCAGCCATCGCCCAGGAGGGAACCGGGGTCGATACCATGCGCGGTATTATCGAACAACTACAAGCCCCCGTTTTTGAAGAAAAAGAGAAGGGCGGTATCGGTCGAGTTTTATTCTTGTCTCCAGGCAGGGGCGGAAGTGCTCCGACCAATGCATTCTCGAGAATTTCACTAGTGCCGTGGAATGAGCGTGATTTTACCGTATTCGAATTACGGGACCGTTTGTTGGCTAAATGGAAAGAAATTCCCGGCATTCGAGTGATGGCTTTTCTTCCTTCGGGTATTTCTCGCGGCGGGCCCGATTCTCCGATTCAGTTTGTTATTCAGGGGCAAAATTTCGAAGAGCTTGCCGAGTGGCGTGATACGATCATGATCGCTGCGGATGATAGTGGTTTATTCGGCCGACTAAATTCTGATCTGAAAGAAACCCAACAACAAATTCATATCAGCGTTGATCGAAACCGTGCGGCCGCACTGGGTGTTTCAGTGAGAGAAATTGGCCAAACCTTGCAAGCACTGATGACCGACCAGCAAGTTTCAACCTATTCCGAAGATGGCGAAGAGTATCCCGTTATTGTTCAGCTACAAGAAGATCAACGGGTAACACCGGGAGATATCAGCAATGTCTACGTCCGTTCAAGCACCACCGGCAAGCTGATACAATTATCAAACCTGCTGCACATTGAAAATGTCTCTGGGATCGCAAAACTCAACCGCTATAATCGAATGAGGTCAGTGACCATTAGCGGTGGTTTAGCGAGCGGAGTCAGTTTAGGAGAGGCCTTACAGTTTCTTGAAGACACTGTTCGTAGTGATCTTCCCAACAAAGCCAAAATCGATTACAAAGGCCAGTCGCTGGAGTATAAAGAGTCTTCCTCTGGTATTTACTTCACCTTTGGTTTTGCCCTGGTGGTTTTGTTTCTTGTCATGGCCGCGCAGTTTGAAAGCTTCGTCCATCCGACTGTCATCATGATTACCGTACCCCTGGCGTTAGTTGGCGGAATGCTGGGGCTGATGCTGTCAGGTCAAAGCTTGAATATCTTTAGCCAAATCGGGTTGCTGATGCTGATTGGGATAGCCACAAAAAATGGAATTCTCATCGTCGAATTCATCAATCAGGTGCGGGATACCGGCGTTGAATTCAACGAAGCCATTGTAAAAGGCTGCCAGTTACGATTACGTCCCGTTCTTATGACCACCATTTCTACACTCGTCGGCGCTATGCCGCTGGTATTAATGAGCGGTCCTGGTTCAGTGAGCCGAAATGTGCTTGGGGTCGTTATCCTGTCGGGTGTAAGCCTGGCAACGTTACTGACACTGTTTATGGTACCTGGCCTGTATAAACTGATCGCTCGTAACACGGGATCTCCTGAGCGATTAGCCCGTGAGTTAAAAGCGCTGCAAGACGCAGAGTCGGAGGCTGGGAGCCAATAAACAGAGAGAGATGCCCCTACCATCACCAACCTAATGTTCACTTCGCCCCCTATTCCGATGAGCACTACGACAGGGTATCAGGCAAAGCTCGATAGTCATCAAAATAGATGACCGTTTGGCCGGCATCACAGAAGGCTGCGCAATTTCACATCGAACTGAGTGGCCGCAAAGCGGCAAACTACAGTTATTGAGGTAACGAAAATGGCCCAAGGCAAGAGATTTGGAAGCAGGACAGACTCAGACGACGTACTAGACGGATTAGCGTTAGCGGGGAAAAAAATTCTTATCACCGGAGCAAATACCGGCATCGGCTATGAGACCGCACGAGCTTTGGCCGCCGCCGGAGCCGACATTGTCCTTGCCTGCCGGAGTGATGACAAAGGTCAGTCCGCCGCTGATGCCATTCACCGCCAACATAGTGATGCTCAGGT
>CAYNZI010000650.1:0-2146 GCA_964401565.1 uncultured Spongiibacteraceae bacterium | reverse complement strand
CCGGCAGCGGCATTACTTTTATTGGTGCTACCATGGATAATTACTTGCGCGCATTTGATAATCGTACTGGAGAGGAAGTCTGGAAAGCGCGATTACCGTCTCCGGCCAATGCAACGCCAATGTCCTATGAGATAAGAAACAATGATGGCTCGCCACGGCAAATTGTTGTCGTTGCAGCGGGAGGCAACAGTGGCTCGCCGATTGAAATGTCGGATACCTTGATCGCTTTTGCCCTTGAAGAGGAATGAGACTTACCCTAGTATTCGGTGCCACACTAGGGTTTACGACTACTTGCTACGCGCAAAATAACAACGGAAAATACCATGTCTTTTGAAAGAATTAGTTTAGAAATAACCGACGATAAAGTCGCTGTACTGACCTTTAAACACCCGGAAGCTCTCAATGCGATCGGCATGCAAATGCTTAAAGAGATATCTACGGCCCTGAAGCAGGTCACAGCAATGAAAGCCCGATGCCTCTTAATCACCGGCAGTGGCAGAGCTTTCTGCTCCGGTGCCAATCTGACTGACTCTACAGCGAATGCGTTAAAGGAACCGATGCCAGAGGGCGTGGTTGCCGAAACCGATATGGGCGAAGGTTTGGAAAAATTTTACCACCCAATACTGCTGACTATAAAAGAACTGGATATGCCTGTTGTCAGCGCGGTTAACGGTGTGGCCGCAGGCGTTGGTACAAGTTTCGCCATGATTGCCGATATTACTGTAGCCGCCAAATCCGCCTATTTCTTACAAGCGTTTGCTCGCATAGGCCTGGTACCTGACGGCGGCTCAACGTTTATGTTGCCGCGCCTGGTTGGATGGGGACGAGCTATGGAACTGGCACTACTCGCAGAAAAGCTACCGGCCGAAAAAGCCTATGAATGGGGACTGGTCAATCGCCTGACAGAGGATGATGCCGTCATGGATGAAGCGATGGACATTGCTGTTCGATTGGCAAAAGGTCCAAAATCTGTGACCTTAATTCGAAAAGCCATGTGGGACTCCTTAAGCAATAGTTTTGAACAACAGCTACACCTGGAACGTAAATTTCAAAAAGAAGCGGGTCGCACAAAAGACCACAAAGAGGGTGTCACCGCCTTTTTAGAAAAACGCGAAGCCAACTTCATCGGCGAGTAGTCACTTATCTATCATTCCGCAGTGTTGTGCAGTTTATTCTGGCCAATCCAGTACTACGCAATATCATTGTAGCCGGCACACTCATCGCATTCTCTGGATACGCGTCGGTGATATGGGACGAGTAGACAATAAATAGACGGCCCTTGCACTTTTGTGACAGCCGTCTCTCCGTCCAACTATAAATCCATCACAACTGACCCGCCAGAAGAATTTACTCTATCAGTTCATACGTCTCAAGCGTTTTTTCCAATTTCGCAACGCCAGCAGGCACATCAACATCGGCACCCAATGCTTTCAAACTAGACCCTAAGGCATGTAAGGTGCGAAATAAATGATGGGATCGGCATTGCTCGCCCATCTGCCCAATACGCACGACGTTAGGACCGAAAGATCCGGATATTTCGACGCGGTAATGTTGAGACATATGTTTTAATATACTCGGCCCCGCAATTCCCTCGGGAACGCAAATACCAACAACAGAGTTGAGGCGGGCCTCTTTCTCCACATACAAAGCCAAACCCAAGGCTTCGATTCCCGCTTGTAAAGCGACCGAATGACGAGAATGCCGCTCGAATCGAGTCTCCAGTGTTTCAATACAAATTAACCGCAATGCTTCATGTAACGCTAAAAGACCAGAAACCGGAGCCGTGTAATGATAGGAGTTTTTGTACCAAAACTGGTCCGCCAATTTTGCGTCCAGACACCAGTGATGTAATGTGTCTTGGCGGCCCTCAATAAACTGCCAGGCCTTCTCCGAAAAGGCGATTAACGAAACACCGGGAATTGACGCCAACCCTTTCTGGCCACCCGTAATAACGGCGTCCACCCCCCAGCCGTCCATGTCTAATGGCATGGTACTGAGAGTACACACCGCATCGACAATCACCATACAATTATACTGCTGAGCCAACTCGCATATTTCAGGCAGTGTTCGATTAAAAACCGTATTCGATGTCTCTCCCTGAACGATAGTGATCACCTGCGGTCTCACCTGCTCTAACATCTCAGCA
>CAYNZI010000649.1:0-2150 GCA_964401565.1 uncultured Spongiibacteraceae bacterium | reverse complement strand
GTTACTTCTGCCATCTTTATTCCTCAGTCGTTGCGCCCAGGTTAGTCTGCGGTGTTGCTCGTTTCGGCAGCGGCAAACCAAGGTTCGCGCGCCTTCATGATTAACGTTGCAGCACGTTCCTGGTCAAGCTCTTCAATTTCAAGCAGATCATCTACAGCCTGTTCGGCCAGATCTTCCATAGTGATAATGCCCTGATTGGCCAAGACATAAGCCAAATGCTTATCCATACCTTCCATTGTCAGCAGGTCTTCAGCGGGTTCGGCATTTTCCAACCTCTCTTCAGATACCAGCGCCTGTGTCAGCAGAGCATCTTTTGCGCGTGAACGCAGCTCTTCTGACATTTCTTCATCAAAACCGTCAATCGCAAGCATTTCTTCCAGTGGCACATAGGCGACTTCTTCCAAACTGGTAAAGCCTTCTTCCACTAAAATTTCAGCCATTTCCTGATCGACATCTAACGCGGTCATAAAGGTTTCTATATAGTCACCCGACTCCTGCTGTTGCTTATCCTGCCAATCTTCAACACTCATGACATTGACAGTCCAACCAGTCAATTCAGAGGCCAGGCGAACATTTTGACCACCGCGACCAATCGCCATCGCCAGTGTTTCTTCATTGACAGCAACGTCCATTGAATTTTTATCTTCATCGACAACAATCGATTCAATTTCAGCTGGGGCCATAGCGTTAATAACAAACTGCGCGGGGTTATCGTCCCAGAGGATGATGTCCACCCGCTCGTTGCCCAACTCATTTGATACAGCCTGCACCCGCGCACCGCGCATGCCAACGCAAGCACCAACAGGGTCGATACGACCATCGTTTGTGCTCACGGCAATTTTGGCACGTGATCCTGGGTCGCGGGCTGCACCTTTAATCGCAATAATTTCTTCCGATATTTCAGGCACTTCAATTTTAAAGAGTTCTACCAACATTGCGGAACAGGCACGACTCAAAAAGAGCTGCGGACCGCGCTGCTCAGAGCGCACATCCTGCAAGAGCGAGCGCACACGATCGCCCATGCGGAAAATTTCGCGACCAACCAATTCACTGCGTGGCAACAAACCCTCGGTATTATTACCTAGGTCCACAATAACGTTATCTCGGGTGACCTTTTTCACAGTGCCGTTGATCAGCTCGCCGACACGGTCTTTGTAATCATCGACCATTTTTGCACGTTCAGCTTCTCGCACTTTTTGCACAATAACCTGTTTGGCTGTTTGTGCGGCAATACGACCAAAGCCAACATTTTCAACCTGTGTTTCAAAGACATCGCCCACAACCAAGCTGGTATCCTGCTCGTGCGCCTCTTCGAGGGTGAACTGAGTACCCAACAGCGCCATCACATCATCCGCCATCACTTCCCAGCGACGATAGGTAACGTAATCACCTGTCTCGCGGTCAATGACAACCGTGATATCGGAGTCTTCATCGGTATAGCGTTTTTTTGTCGCTGTGGCCAAAGCCAACTCGATCGCCTCAAAAATAATGCTCTTATCGACGCCTTTCTCATTGGAAACGGCATCGGCAACTAATAAAATTTCTTTGCTCATAAGCGTGCCTCGTAAACCTCCTAGCTGTTAAAAGCGAGGAATTATGTTCGCTTTATCTATGGAACCAATTGGTAGCAGATATTCTTCATTATCGACTACCACCACTACTTCATCCGACTCTACTGCGTTCAGTATGCCGGTAAATTTGCGCCTTCCATCAAAGGGAACGCGCAGCTGAATTTTTACTTTTTCGCCCAGATAGCGCTTGTATTGCTCCAAGTTATAGAGCGAACGTGCTGCCCCAGGCGATGACACTTCTAGGTCATACTCACAGGCGATAGGGTCTTCGACATCCATCACTGCACTCACCTGACGACTGACATTCTCACAGTCAGTCAGCATTACACCGCCATCTTCTTTGTCGATAAACAAACGCAAAGTGGCATGTTTAGCCTGCGTCAGGTACTCAAGCCCCCAGAGCTCACAGCCCAAAGACTCAACCACCGGCGAGATTAACGCTTTTAATTCGTCGTGTTTAGACGCCATATTCTACCTTCTCAATAAAACCTACAGGCACAAAAAATGGGCCCGAGGCCCATTTGTACTGATACCGCCGCAGGCCTCTGCGACTACTGTCCACCGCTAAGTTAATACCGG
>CAYNZI010000648.1:0-2154 GCA_964401565.1 uncultured Spongiibacteraceae bacterium | reverse complement strand
CCCTCCCTCCTGCCTGAGCCCGGCTTAAAAAACAGCCGGTCTCAGTCACGCACTCAGCGCTCATCTTTTACGTTCCGCAATAACGTCACTCCATTGTCTACTATCGCAGTATTCTCGTATATCATTATTGAGTTGGCCAAAATTTGGCACAGTGTTAGAGGATTAGGCCGGGTGCCGCCGAGGAATATAAGAGACCAGGCCGAGGGAGTGGAAGAGACAGCGAAGCGTTTTTGGCTCTGAAACGGAGGAGGGAAGCCGGGACGGCCCAGGACTATGGATCGGTGGTGCCCGGCCTGATCATCGGTATTGAAATTCAATCCCTGAAGCTTACACCAACTGTTAATTGCTCTGAATTTGTCGTTGAGTTGAAGTGACTGTTGCTCTTTAGGGTTTATGGGTTTTCTTTGGCTTTTTGCGGTTTGGGTAGCAGGTTGTGCAAATTTCACAGACAGTGCCGTCGCAGCCTCTGGCAGAGCAGTGTTCTCGACCATAGTAAATAATCTGTAGATGTAGAGCGTTCCAGCGCTCAATTGGAAATAGTCTTTTCAGGTCCTTTTCAGTTTGCACTACATTTTTACCGTTGGTCAGTCCCCAGCGTTGTGCAAGCCTGTGTATATGCGTATCGACTGGAACTGTAGGGTGCCCGAATGCTTGTGACATGACCACGCTAGCTGTTTTGTGACCAACGCCCGGTAATTCTTCGAGTGCGGCCATATCTTCTGGTACTTGGCCATCATGTTTTTCGACCAGTATTCTTGAAAGGTTTTTGATCGCTCTAGATTTCTGTGGAGATAAACCGCAGGGGCGTATAATCGCCCTAATGTCTTCCACCGTTTGTGTTGCCATATCGGCGGGGTTGTTCGCCAATGAAAACAATGCGGGTGTTACGGTATTCACTCGAGCGTCGGTGCATTGGGCTGAAAGTAACACCGCGATTAGCAGTGTATAGGGGTCGCTGTGATCTAAGGGTACGAGTTGTGTTGGGTACAGGTCTTGTAGCTTCTGTAAAATGAATTCAACCCGTTCTTGTTTCAACATGGCTTAGAGCCCGTTAACAAATGCTTTTATGCGCAAGGCTCCATCAATGCACTCTTGAAGCGGGGCGACTAGAGCCATGCGGACCCGATTTTGTCCGGGGTTTACCCCGTTCACTTCCCGCGAGATATACTGGCCAGGTAGTACAGTCATATGCTGTTGGGCAAACAGTTGGACAGCGAAGTCAGTATCATTTATCGACGTTTTTGCCCATAGATAGAAACTCGCATCAGGTTTGTAAATCTCCATGCAGTCGTCCAGTATATTCAAAACAGCATCAAATTTGGCACGGTACAAGATACGATTGTCTTTTACATGTTGCTCATCAGACCAAGCTGCAGCACTGGCCAGCTGGTGCTGTACTGGCATCGCACAGCCGTGGTAAGTCCGATACAGGAGAAAACGGCTCAGTATTTGATCATCTCCGGCGACAAACCCTGAGCGCAGCCCGGGTAAGTTAGAGCGTTTCGACAAGCTATGAAAAACCACACAGCGACGAAAATCGCTGCGGCCAATTTCAGCACAGGCTTGCAGTAGACCCGCTGGCGGGTTGCCTTCATCAAAATAGAGTTCTGAATAACACTCATCGCTGGCAATGATAAAATCAAAGCGATCGGCAAGTTCAATCAGTAATGTTAGGGTTTTTATGTCGACGACGGCTCCGGTAGGATTGCCAGGTGAACACAAAAACAGAAGTTGGCAGCGCTGCCAAACATCGTCGGGAACGGCATTGAAATCTGGAATAAACCCATTATCTGCCAAGCAGGATAAAAAATACGGTTTGGCTCCGGCTAAATAAGCAGCGCCTTCATATATTTGGTAAAACGGGTTGGGTGAAATAACCAACGGGTTTTCTCGTCTGTCTATCACCGCTTGGGCAAAGGAAAAAAGAGCTTCTCGGGTGCCGTTGACGGGCAGTACTTGGCGTTCGGGATCAACGCCATTTTCGCCCAGTTGAAAACGACGACATAACCATTGGGCTATTGATTCACGTAATTCGGGTAGGCCCTTCGTGGTGGGATAATTGGACAACTTATCCATATTGTCCATGAGTATCTGTTTAACAAAATCAGGTGAGGCGTGTTTTGGTTCGCCAATAGACAGCGCAATATGGCTCAA
>CAYNZI010000647.1:0-2157 GCA_964401565.1 uncultured Spongiibacteraceae bacterium | reverse complement strand
TTACCATAAGGTATGCCATGCCACCCCTCAACGACCTGAGGCCCGGAAGCTCCAAACCCTGGAATAAACCGCCCTCCCGACAACTGCGCCAAGGTCATAACTGTCTGCGCAGCATTCGCTGGTGTGCGCGCTGGTATCTGCATTATAGCGGTACCTACTTTTATAGTCGTAGTTTGAGCTAGTATCCAGGATGCAATAGAAACTGCATCACTGGCGTAGGCCTCTGCTACCCAAACTGAGTCAAACCCAAGTTGCTCCGCTTGGTGCACCATTTCCATAGGTAAATCGACATCCTGACCAGCGTAGTTTAGTAGTATTCCAATTTTCATCTGTTTGCTCCACTGTGAAATTATCAGTCTTGTCGTTGTTTAGCGTTGGACCGAGGAAGGCTTTTCCTGACGGTTAGATATCTTACTTCGCGTTCTTTCGAGAAACATTAACAAAAAGTAGCAAGAAGTTGACCTAATACTGCAAAGCGACAGCAGGACGGTATGGCCAAATGGCCTTCTTTAGACACGAAAGTCGAGCTTATAAACTCAGGCACCGCTCTACCCCATAAGCGAATAGCCTCTCGGTGCGTATTCCGGGCCATGCTGAACACCGGGTTCCCCGGCGGAAGGTGAACACTTTTGTTTGTTCATTTTTCGGAATCGCTGTCCATCATCCGGAACCAAATGGCTATCCATTAATAGCTTGCTGAATCGATCTCAATCAATAATTTTGTTGGTCATTATGGATGAGTGATCGTCACCCCTTCTTGACTGTTCGTATAAGCTATTTCATCCACAATGGCTCCCGAAGCATTCAATAACTGAATAGTATCGCCATCATTGTTTATAAGCCCTTCGGCGTGATCCTTATCGGCATGACTCAAAAACAGGTGATCGATAGTTACTGTATTACCGTAAGCGTCAGCTAAACCCCATCTACCGCCAGCGAGTATTTTAGGTCAGCATTGTTCTCCATTTAGCACAGGAGAATGCCATGCCTAAACCACTCACCACCAAACAGCAGCGCTGGACCGAACACCTGCAACAAGCCCAATCTTTTAACGGAACAATAGCTGAGTATGCCAAGGCTGAAGGCCTATCGGTTCAATCACTGTATCGCTGGCGTCACTATTTTAATCAGTCTAAGGCGAGCAGTGCCGGTGAAGCCAGCCCCTCATTTACGCGCGTGGTCAGCACAGCTGCCAATCATAACGCCGTAAGCGTTCATTCTGAGACGTTATTGATATTTCGATCCAGCACTGAGCGAATAGGGTTATCCGCAAACTTATCTTTCCAAATCCTTGGTGTTAACTCTTCCACATTACTCGCCGGATGCTCGCTGACTCTCTGCAACACATCCGTTAAATACGTGTGAGAATTGATGCCCTGTAATTTACAGGTGCTGATTAGGCTTTGGATAATGCCAACATGCTCTGCCCCCAATTCTGTCCAACAGAATAACCAGTTTTTTCTCCCCATAGGAATAGGCCGCAATGCACGCTCAAGATGATTGGTATCCATCGGCACATCCGGGTTCTCCAGAAAGACTCTGAGTTCCTGCTCTCTGTTGCGAACATAATTCAGCGCCTTGGTCAGTGGGTGGGTCGGGGTGAGGTCATGGCGCTGACATTGTTTCTGACACCAACCATAAAACTCATCCACGATGGGCTTGCTGTGCTCCAGCCGGTATTGATGCTTTTTATCGCCACTGAGCCCTTGTTCTTTTATCCGCTTTTCTCCTTGATACAGCTGGCCGATTAAATCCAGCGCTACCGATATTTCCTGCGGGCTGGATGACTCCGCTTCAATAAACTTCCTGCGGCTGTGCACCCAGCACTGGGCATGGGTAATGCCTGCCGTTTTTTCAACATAGCGGGCATAGGCCGCATAACCATCAGTGATCAGAGTGCCCTGAAACTGTG
Organism: uncultured Spongiibacteraceae bacterium; assembly: GCA_964401565.1. Taxonomy (GTDB): domain Bacteria; phylum Pseudomonadota; class Gammaproteobacteria; order Pseudomonadales; family Dasaniaceae; genus Oceanicoccus. Next base: position 245 of record CAYNZI010000647.1, on the reverse strand, counting down.
TGTGCAGGGTGTCCTCAATATGCTGCTTGCCCCGGCTCCGATTGTAGGTAAAGACAATTTCGTGATCTTCACCGTAAATTGGCCAAAAGTACGCTTGCTGCATTTTCCCTTTGTGTTTTCTTCCTGCTTTTATTGGCGTCTCATCCATCGCCAGTACTTTGCTAAGCAGAATATGTTTTAGCTGACTTTCGACCACCGGCCTTAGTAATTCAATCGCGCGTTTTACCCAATTCGTTAGTGTTGAG
>CAYNZI010000646.1:0-2167 GCA_964401565.1 uncultured Spongiibacteraceae bacterium | reverse complement strand
CTCTACGAGCCCTTCCATCCTCAAGTGATCAGCCGATACAGGATTGATTACCGGTTTAAATTGTGGATCTGTCTTCATTTTTTCAGGGAAATCATGATGAAGAATTGCCGCTCTGCCCAACATAATGAAATCGATGTCTAAATCAAAACAACGCTGTGCATCGGCAGGCGTACGAATGCTACCTGCGAATCCCAACTTTGTGTTGCCACGATCCAAATCAGTAAAATAGGACGCTAAACTACGCCCTTGAAACGCTTCCTCTGCTGGTTCTTTGAAAACATCCCACAGAGAAATATCCAAAAAGTCGATTGATCCAGACAACATCAGTTGTTGTGCCAGCTGCTGAATTTCAGCCAACTTTACATCAAAGCGCTCCGGCGAAAGCCTCACGCCAAGCACAAAATTGGGACTGCAGCGTTCGCGTATACCGTCGATGATATCCATGACAATCCGCGACCGGTTCTCCAGTGAGCCACCATACTGATCATCCCGCTGGTTAATGGAGGGACTTAGAAACTGACAGAGAATGTATCCATGCGCCCCGTGTATTTCGACTCCATCAAATCCGGCTTTTTCGGCCCTCTGGGCAGCGGCAACAAAATCTTCTGTTAGCTGTTCGACCTCTTCCGTCGAGAGTCCGCGAGAATTAGTGTCGCTATGATCTGACGGGCAGACAGGGCGACCATCGACTAATTCACTGGGTGTGCGCATCCCCGCGTGATGAAGCTGCACTATAGCGAGACTATCTTCCGCCTTTATCCCTTCGGCTAATCGCGTCAGCCCCTCGAGATGATCGTCAGAGAAAATCCCTAACTGGCCCGGAAACCCTTGGCCAATCGCCTGTACATGAGCGGCACATGTCATGGTCATACCAAAGCCGCCTTTCGCTCTCATCGTAAGCCAGTGATATTCATCATCTGATAAACGACCATCTGGATGGCTTTGCGTATTTGTTAACGGTGCCAGGAAAACCCGGTTTTTTACGGTACTTTTGCCCAGTGAAATCGGTTCAAACAAATTGGTCATTCTCGGTTACCCTTCCTATTTATCCATTGGTTAGTCGACGTGTTTACCGAGCCGGTCAGCAGGCAACCGGAGCGTTGTATTCGCAACTGTTACTATCAATCCAGCTTTAGCTGAGTGCTGTTTCAAACAGTGCTAACAATCTCGACCAGGCTCGTTCAGCCTGAACTTCATTGTAAACCCTGGAGTCCGGGGGACACCAACCATGCAGAGCACCGTCATACACTTCAATTTCGGCAGGCAAACCCGCTTTTTCATAGTGGTTTCGCAGCACCACTTTTGCATTTGGGTCTCGTTCATCATCATTAGCCGCAATCGCAAATAGAAAATGTGCTTTCATTTTCGGCACCATCAGATGCGGGCTATCCGCGTTGTCGGTGACCAGTCTGCCCCCATGGAACGACGCACCAGCACCCACTCGTTCTGGAATCGCAGCCGCCGTTATCATAGTGAAAGGTCCTCCCATACAGTAGCCGGTAGTTCCAATTTTTCGCTCGGTGTCAACGGACGCTTGCTGATCCAGGAAACTGACAAAAGCGTTGGCATCGGTAGTTGTAGTATCAACCGATAACTTCATCGCCATGGGCAAAACTTTATTGCGAATGGCTTCATCCTGAAAGCTAGAACCTTCGGGAACAACTGGCGCTGCGGCCTCACGGTAATAAGGATTTACAACCAATACCGAATATCCAGACTCAGCGAGACGCTTGCCCATCAATCGGAATGAAGGGCGTAAACCCAATATATCAGGCCAAATAATAACCGCTGCATGACGGCCAACTGTCGGGTGAACGAATAGACAATCCGCCACGCCATCAGCGGTTTTAACACGAACATTACGCTCGACGACATCCATGGCGTTAGCGACCTGAGGCAACATCATCGCCAGCGCTGTGCCGGCAGTTAACGCATTAAATTGTCGTCTGGAAATAGTCCCCGTTTTTCTAAAATATTGATCATTATCTTCGACAGTATCTTCATCACACATAGTGTTATCCTCTATATAGTTGGCGATACTAACATCGATATGTGCCGGCGACCATTTCAATGCTAAAGTGGCCGTTTTGATACAAACAGACCCGATAGATAAGGTCATTCAATGGTAAATTCAACCCCTGCCATTCACTAACACCGCTGATATACC
>CAYNZI010000645.1:0-2167 GCA_964401565.1 uncultured Spongiibacteraceae bacterium | reverse complement strand
AAATCAAATTAATAGCACCGCCCACTGTATAAGGTCCGTACTTTACCGTTTCAGCGCCTTTCAAAACCTCGACTGAATTCATCCTGCCCGTTGTCGGGAAATAATAAGCGGAAGGCCCAGCATAAGGTGCTGGAGAAATCAGGATGCCGTCTTCCATCAAGGTAATTTTTTCAGAGCGCGCGCCACCGGCACCACGAATACCGATGTTAGGTCGAAGGCCATAACCCTCCTCTTGTTGGACATATACGCCTGGCACCTGTCGCAGCAGACGATGAATATCCGAATATTCAAATTTTTCCATTTCGGAACTATCAATAACAAAAGCAGATCCAGCCATCGCTTTAGCATCAGCTTTAGAACCAATAATAACCACCTGCTCCAAGGAATGCTGCTCAGCCACCTCCCTCTCTGCCTGAGCAGCATTGGCAACACTTACAACAAACAAACAAACCGAGATTATCTTTTTCACTATGATTCCTTAGAGCGGGGCCGTTAAGTAGCGCTAAAGGTAATGCAAATGATAATGATTTGCAATAAGATTAATAAATAATGATACAGACATAAAAAAACCGCCTTAGCGGCGGCTTTAGCATCTATTTGTGAATATCGTATTATTCGCTATCGACTGACAGCTCTGCAGTTTCCTTGAGCAGAGTTTGCAACTCGCCCTTTTCAAACATTTCGCAAACAATATCACATCCGCCGACTAATTCGCCACCAACCCACAATTGTGGAAACGTAGGCCAATTCGCGTAGGTGGGAAGATTAGAACGCACATCCGGATTAGACAATACGTCGACAAAAGCAAAACGCTCACCACATGACATAACTGACTGCACCGTACGCGCAGAGAAGCCACACTGTGGCTGATTGGGAGAGCCCTTCATATAGAGAATAATAGGATTACTCTCTAATTGGCTTTTGATTGTATCCATTATATCCATCGATGTTACCTTTGATATTCAGAACCGTGGTTACGGCGCACTTTAAACAAAACCTGCCGTTTACACTGACAGTCGTATTAAGCAACATTGTACCTCGACTCGAGATTTTTTACCTACACAATCGAACAAATTTTGAGTAAAAAAACAGCACACTTATTTTCAACTTTTAGGCTTATATCCCCAGCCACCGCCGCCGGGGCTGACAATACTCAACCGATCTCCCTCCTGCACCTGTAATTCACACTTACCGCTAATAGCTATGCCGTTAAGTTTGTTTTCGCCAACTCGACCACGTTTAGTTGCCATCTCTTCAAAAAGTGCTCCTCGCGTCGACACCGTGATTTAGCCGGTATTCTAACCCTAAATAAACTTACCCTGACACAATTGCCAAACGATGATAAGCCATATACTATTAGTACTTATTCAGGCAGCTCTAGCTGCCTTTTTGCGTTTTTGGGGTTTCGCGTTCCGAACCAATTGAGTTCAACGCTCGTCACCTCGTTTCTAAATCTGGATAACTGTGAGTTTTAGTGATGACCATGGCAGCAGTAATGAATACATATGGGCGTTTACCGGTGAGTTTTACTCATGGTAAAGGCGTCTATCTTTACGACAAAGATGGCAATGAGTATATAGATGCAATTAGTGGTCTTGGCGTAAACGCGCTTGGCCACGCTCACCCTGCTGTCAGTGATGCCATCAAGAAACAGGCCGACTTACTCATCCACACCTCTAACCTGTACGGGGTAGAAAACCAGACCTTGCTGGCCGAAGCACTCTGTGCAGCATCGGGAATGGACAATGTCTTTTTTGGCAACTCTGGCGCCGAAGCCAATGAAGCAGCCATAAAAATAGCGCGTTTATATGGGCACAACAAAGGCATCAGTCAACCACATATTGTTGTCATGGAAAATGCCTTCCACGGCAGAACAATGGCGACATTAACTGCGTCTGGCAATCGCAAAATACAAGCGGGATTCGAACCACTAGTCAACGGCTTTGTTCGCGCACCTTTCGGCGACATTGACGCGCTAATCAACATTGCTAGCAACAATACAAATATTGTTGCTGTCCTGATTGAGCCGGTACAAGGTGAAGGTGGCGTGAACTGCTTACCTGAAAACCACCTGAATGAAATTCGGGCACTGTGTGATAAAAACGACTGGTTAATGATGCTGGACGAAGTGCAAACCGGCAATGGACGCACCGGACGTTATTTCGCG
>CAYNZI010000644.1:0-2169 GCA_964401565.1 uncultured Spongiibacteraceae bacterium | reverse complement strand
AGCTAAGCGCATCAGCTTGCCTGTCGACCTAAAACTGGAAGCCAGACAACCGGAGGCGAAAGCAATCGCACCAAGCCCTGTATTGGCATGGGTAGAACAAAGCGTTCAAAAAGGCGATAACCTATCCCTTATATTTCAACGTGCATCTCTATCAGCCAGCGATGTTCATAACATTGTTAACAACAGCGATGATTCGAAAAACCTGCTAAAACTGTATCCAGGCCAAAAACTGGCATTTCAAATCGACACAGATGGCAAACTTCAGCAGTTAAAGCACATCCAGAATAAATTGAAGTCGACGCTATTTGAACGCAACGGTGACAGCTTCACTACCACCCATATTGAACGCCAACCAGAAATCAGACAGAACTATAGTAGTGCTTTTATCAGCAGCAATCTTTTCAGCGCCGCGCAACGCTCAGGACTGTCGCAGAACCTCATTATGGAACTGGCCAGTGTTTTCGGCGGTGTTATCGATTTTGTCTATGATGTACGCGCCGGTGATAATTTCACCATATTGTACGAAGAACATTTCCTAGACGACGAAAAAACAGGCAATGGCCCCATTCTGGCGGCGCAATATACCAATCGCGGAGAAACTTACAGCGCGTATCGCTACGTTTATCCTGACGGCAATGTCGGCTACTACAACGAGAAAGGTGTCAGCATGCGTAAAGCATTCCTGCGCGCACCCCTCGACTTCACCCGCATCAGCTCAGGATTCAACCCCAAACGACTGCATCCGGTTTTCAAAACGACCCGGCCACACCGCGGTATCGACTACGCCGCATCTCGGGGAACACCCGTCTATGCGGCAGGGGATGGCCGAATCGCCAAATCCGGATACAGCAAGGCGAATGGAAACTATGTTTTTATCAATCACGGCTCCAACTACACCACCAAGTATTTGCACCTGAATAAACGTGGTGTCAAGAGAGGCCAAAAGGTTAAACAACGACAAATTATCGGTTGGGTTGGGTCGACGGGTTACGCTACCGGACCACACCTACACTACGAGTTTTTGGTGAATGGCGTGCATCGTAATCCGCGAACAATATTGAAAAAGCTGCCCAAAGCGGAAAGTATCGACGAGCAAGAGAAAGAGCGTTTCATCGCGCAGATCAGTGGTTTGCAGCTACAGTTAGCCGCCTACAATAATCACCGCAGTCTGGCCACAGCGGATCAGCTACCAAGCACCACCACCCTTTAGATGGTCGCGCGTCAATCTAACGCGACCTCACAGCTGTACATCGGACTCATGTCTGGTACTAGCCTGGACAGTATCGACGCAGGTTTGTTCGACCTGAGCACTGATACCTTCCAAATGATTGCCACACTCGAATATCCCCTTCCCAAAAAACTCAGGCAACAACTCATCGACCTTTGCCAGCCCGGGGACAATGAAATAGATCGTATGGGTGCAGCTGACAGAGCTCTAGGGATAGCATTCTCTTGTGCTACCAATCAATTACTACTGGAAAACAATATCGACAAGTCGAGTGTCGTCGCTATTGGTAGTCACGGCCAAACTATTCGCCACCGTCCAGAATTGGAATACAGTTTTACCCTTCAAATAGGCGACCCCAATACAATCGCCTTCGAAACCGGTATCACCACCGTTGCCGACTTCCGCCGCAAAGACATTGCCGCCGGCGGTCAAGGCGCACCGCTGGCACCCGCGTTCCATCGAGCCGCCTTTAGATCTAACACGTTCAATCGAGCTATTGTGAATATAGGCGGCATGGCAAATATTAGTTTTCTCGGCAGTGATGGATCCTGTTTTGGGTTTGACACGGGGCCCGGCAATATTCTAATGGATGCATGGATCCACCAAAATCAGCAAAAAAACTATGACAAAGATGGCGTATGGGCCGCCAGCGGACAATCGATCATCTCTCTGCTTGACGCACTGCTTGCACATCCCTTTTTGGCAAAAGAAACACCAAAAAGCACTGGCAGAGAAGATTTCAACATCGCGTGGCTAACAGAAATGATCGGAACTAAAAACTACGCCGCCGCCGACGTGCAAGCGACACTGCTTGAATTTACCGCTAAAACAATAACCCATGAAATTGGCAAAATATCCGCCGGCGTTGACGAAGTCTATATCTGTGGCGGCGGCGCTTACAATCCAGAACTGATGCAACGAATTGAAACACTGACTCACCC
>CAYNZI010000643.1:0-2176 GCA_964401565.1 uncultured Spongiibacteraceae bacterium | reverse complement strand
AGCCCTTCAAGGCTGATGAATCACTGTCCGCCCAGCCTTTAGATAGATTGTCTTTGCCGTCGTTCATAATCGTCCTGCAAGAAAACCCTGCCACGGAAAATTTCGGTTTTGTAATACTGCGGAGATATTCCTGATCCTGCAGGGAGAGATGAGATATCTGGATTTTAAACAACTTACTCGCTACGTTTTTCCATATTACACTACCATAACTCCGCCGAATATACCCGACGTTCCAAACCTTCCCCGTTCGACTCGTTCACGTTCTCCCTTCAACCATGACCACTAAAAACATCAGCAAATAACCGCATGTATGCTTCGCTTCATATATTTACTTGGCATGTTAACAGTACAAAAAGGAGATGTCAACGTCTGTGAGAATGTTATACTGCGTTGGTAATAAACTAAAATCACGAGGCTGATATTTTTATTTAGCTAACCCGAATATTGCATGAGCAGCTAATTACTTCTCGAAAAAATGAGGAGAACGCAGAGATCGGCATTCAACAACTTTTTTTGACGGTATGAACGGGATTTTCTGGATTTAGGCAGGCTACGCCCATCGCCCTCCATTATTTTTCCGGTGCCGGGGACAGCACACTTCAGGGATTATTGTAGTCGTACCGCAACGATGGTGAAAAGTTTCTGACGTGGGGAGGAGGTACTCAGGTGGCAGCAAATGCGACAGGTATTTCGAGTGATAACTGCTCCGATACGAATGAGTTTGTTTCGAATGGTGGCGCTTGTGGCTTGGGAGAATCGAGTGTTCTTCGAGCTATTCGTCGGATATGGTCGTAGAGCACGTAGGCGAATGAGCTAAGCATGAGCCGAAGTTGATTGGGCCACCAGTTATGGCAACTGGTGCGATCGGCGAAAAGATCGAGTTGTTGTTCTTTGATCCGGTTCTCCATGTCGCCACGGGCGCAGTAGATTTCGTCATAGAGCTTCTTTTCATCGCCTTCAAGCGAGGTAAGGATGAATAGAGTGTTTGCCCCCAAACTCGTGTGCTCGGCCTTGACTATGATGCGGCGTTCGCGATCCCGGCTTGCCGCCACATACTTAAACGTTCCGAATAGTCGATGCTTCTCTTCGGTCCGGTTATAGGTATCTTCGGATTGATTAATGAGTGTAGAAGCAAGTTGCTTGAGGCGGGTGTTTCCAGCGATCCCTACGATGTAATCGACTCCATATGATTCGCACCAACGAAGCATTTTCCAGCGACAGAAACCACTGTCACCCCTGAAGATGATTTTTACCTCCGGCCAAGTCTGGCGTATCCGTTTGCATAGCAGAGAGAGGATAGCCCATGCGTGCTTCGCTCCATCTATTTTCGAGGGGCGCAGGTAGGCGCAGAGTAACTGAGAGCTACAAAAAACATAGAGAGGCAGGAAGCAATAGTGATCGTAATAGCCATGAAAAAAATGCCCTGCCTAGTTTCCATGTACCGTATCATCGGTTGCATCAAAAATCGAGTATAATCTCTTTTGGGGGAATTGTATACGACATAATGAAGCGGTTAACGAGCAAGGAGTTCATATCAACAATGGCCTGACGATGTACACCATTTTCAAAACGGCAGAGCGTAGAAGGACTTGCCACTAGCTTATCGCAACCGACAGCCGTTTGCAGAGCAATATCATGCCGAAGTTCATCGTGATCATTAAGATCCTCTTCGCCACAATGGCATAGATGCGTTGGCGCAACATCTGTTCAGAGGTATGCCTCACGCTCGCTTGGCGACGAATATCTGGAAGGGTTTGAGCAACATCATGGGTTAATTCCAGCTTTGCATATGCCTGCTTTAGTAACAACACTCCGCCGTTGGAAGTAATATTACCACCAGAAAAATCAACCATGATTTTTCTGGATTTACAGGATGGAAAAGCAAAATTTGTTTGTGTACATTTTGTCATAGCTATTTTCCTGTTTTTTCTTTTAAAGGCATGTACTATAACAGTTAACAGAGGAAATGCATCTTTATTCGTGAAATATTCAGGCTAAACCTCTTGACGGCATAATCAATAATCTGTAAAATTGTGGTCACTGGAGCGGGTGCAACAACAGGGAATTGCATTAAAAGGAAATATGATTGAGGGAGACGTAATAGAATGAGACGCATAAGAATAATAGCCACTGTAATTATCTGCCTTTCGTTTTCCGCGCGAGCCGATGTGTGGGT
>CAYNZI010000642.1:0-2181 GCA_964401565.1 uncultured Spongiibacteraceae bacterium | reverse complement strand
CATGTCCTTTGCCAAAGGGTTTCTTGCATAAAACACTGTATCGTTAGTCGCCCCTGGGTTTACCTTCATAACCGAATCAGTGGGTCTGAACTCCCAGGGCATACTGTCATTATTAGTCGCAACGAATTGAATTCGAATTTCACGACTGGTGTCAACAGCAGATTCAACGACCTGATATCGCTCACCGCTCGTCTTACCATTGATACCCAGTGCATCACAAAGCACGTCGTACAAGGGCACCATGACTACAAACACAAAGGCGAACATGGCGACAACAACAATCGACAACTTGCCGACTGTTTTTGTTATGTTGCTGTCTGTTGACGCATCTGCCATTTCACTACCTCTCTAAATTACGCGCAAGGCCGGTAATTACTTCACTTCCGGTGGCGTTGAAAACGTATGGTATGGCGCTGGCGTAGGCACAGTCCATTCCAACCCTTCTGCACCTTCCCACGTTTTTTCTTCACTGGTTGGTTTACCCGCAACAATGGTGCGAACCACATTAAACAGGAATAGGATCTGAGAAGAGCCGTAGATAAACGCACCGACCGACGACATAGTGTTGAAGTCAGTAAATTGCAAAGCGTAGTCCGGAATACGACGAGGCATACCTGCCAGTCCCAAAAAGTGCTGAGGGAAAAAGGTCAGGTTAAAGCCGACGAACGAAATCCAGAAGTGGGCTTTACCCATACTTTCGTTATACATTTTGCCACACCACTTCGGCAACCAGTAGTAAACCGCAGCAGACATACTGAATACCGCACCTGCCACCATCACATAGTGGAAGTGAGCAACAACAAAGTAGCTATCGTGATACTGGAAATCCACCGGGGCCAGCGACAACATTACACCCGTAAAGCCGCCAATAGTGAACAGGAAGATAAAGCCGATACAGAACAACATAGGCGTTTCAAAGGTCATCGACCCTTTCCACATCGTTGTAATCCAGTTAAAGACCTTCACGCCTGTTGGTACCGCGATCAGCATTGTAGCGTACATGAAGAACAACTCACCGGCGATTGGCATACCGACGGTGTACATGTGGTGAGCCCACACAATGAACGACAAAAACGCGATCGAAGCCGTTGCATAAACCATTGAATCGTAACCAAAAAGCGGCTTACGGGCAAAGGTTGGGATGATTTGAGAAACCACACCAAACGCAGGCAGTATAATAATGTATACCTCAGGGTGACCGAAGAACCAGAATATGTGCTGGAATAAAACCGGATCACCACCACCTGCCGCCGAGAAGAAGCTGGTACCAAAGTGAACATCCATCAACATCATGGTAACGGCGCCCGCCAAAACCGGCATAACCGCAACCAACAAAAATGCAGTGATTAACCAGGTCCAAACGAACATAGGCATTTTCATGTAAGTCATGCCTGGAGCTCGCAGGTTAACCACCGTCGCGATAATATTGATCGACCCCATAATCGAGGACAGCCCCATCAAGTGGACACCGAAAATAAAGAAGGTGACCGTATCGGGAGCATACGTTGTCGATAGTGGCGCGTAAAAAGTCCAACCAAAGTTAGGAGCACCGCCTTCCATAAAGAGGGTAGAGGCCAGCAACAGAAATGTTGGCGGCAAAATCCAGAAGCTCAGATTATTCATTCTCGGCAACGCCATATCTGGCGCACCAATCATCATTGGTATCATCCAGTTAGCCAAGCCCACAAAAGAGGGCATGATGGCGCCGAATACCATCACGAGTCCGTGCATGGTCGTCATCTGGTTGAAGAATTCAGGCTCTACAATTTGCAAGCCTGGCTGAAACAGTTCCGCCCGAATAATCATGGCGAAAATACCGCCAAGAATAAACATAGAGAAACTGAACCAAAGATACATCGTACCGATGTCTTTGTGGTTGGTGGTTGTTACCCACCTCATTAAACCTTGTGTAGCAGGTCCGTGCGCACCCATAGTGACTCCTCCTACTGGCCTTGCTTGAAGTTGTAAACGTCGATGGGCTGAATAATATCACCCATGTTATTACCGAAAGCGTTACGTTGATAAGTAACGACCGCGGCCATATCGACATCATTTAGCTGAGCACCGAATGCTTGCATTGCTGTACCGGGCACACCATTGATAGACACAGCAAGATGATCACTGCGATCTCCGGTAACAATTGGACTACCTGCGATGGCTTTGCCAACACCGCCCTCACCG
>CAYNZI010000641.1:0-2192 GCA_964401565.1 uncultured Spongiibacteraceae bacterium | reverse complement strand
GAACCGGTGACCTCTTCCTTACCAAGGAAGTGCTCTACCGACTGAGCTATATGAGCACACCCTGTAATTGGAGCGGGTAGCGGGAATCGAACCCGCATCATCAGCTTGGAAGGCTGAGGTTCTACCATTGTACCATACCCGCAAATACACCCACTTAATCAGTAGTATTAGTCACTGCAATAAATGGTGGTGGGAGGTGGATTCGAACCACCGAAGCTTGCGCGTCAGATTTACAGTCTGATCCCTTTAGCCACTCGGGAATCCCACCACAGGAAGTAAGTTACCGAGCCCCTCTTTCATAAATATCCAGAATCGGACACCAGAACTGAGAAGCAAACACTAACTTCTACTAAGAGCCGTCACCAGAACGAACTCTAAGTACTCGTATTTAAAAGAAAAAATGGAGCTGGCGAGAGGAGTCGAACCCCCGACCGGCTGATTACAAGTCAGCTGCTCTACCTACTGAGCTACGCCAGCCATATCCTCATTTTCAACGAGGCGGGCATTCTAGTCGAAGTTGTCGGCGGACGCAATCCTATCGCAGTAATTTTTACGTCTTTCCAAGCCTTCATTTCCTTGATTGATTTTTTCCCAGAGAACATCTGTCAGTTTACCGGATTCCCCTTCATTAAAAATAACCCAAAATTCAGTGTCAACACGCGCAATTTCCCTGATGGAGGGGTGATAACCTTGATCTCTACGTTTTTTCAAAACACTGTCGGCCCGATCTTTCTGGGTGAAAAAACCCAGGGAAATACCGTTTGCCCGCTCACCCTCTGTAATCAAAAAGCTGTCTATTTTTTTTGCCTGCAACTCGCGCAACAACTTAATTGCCGCTTTCCGCGACACCTCTGGTGGCAAATAGACCCAGTAATCTGACTCCGCCGGGACATCAACCGACTGAAGTCGCAGGGAAATATCCAGTGCCGCCAAGCGGCTGACAATTTGCCTGCCACTTATTTCTTCATTGAAAGGACCGATTTGCCAACACGCCGACCGCGGCGGCGTAACGACAGGAACTGACTCCGTTATTCTTTCTTCGCCAGCCCCAACACCTTCCCCATTATCGGTACGCGTAGCAAAAGACACACCCTGCTCAGACAACAGTATTAACTCGGCACCACCGCTACTACCACCATATCGGGCAGAATCTGACGCCGCCGCTAGATCCGCATCCTGCACCAGGTAGTTTTGCCAGAGAAAATAAATGCCATTGCACATGAGTAAAACGATAAGAATCCAGCGCACGCTAGTTGCATCCTATTAATAAATCACTAAAAGAGACCATCAGGGTAGCACCCACTGCAAACCATCCAATACCAACTCCGGCACAATTGTGACATTTGGTAATAGGCTCGCTGGCAAATTCTGCCAAACCGCACTGGCGTCACCACCCGTTAGCAGTATGGCAAAATCTGTGGGAGTTTGCCTCCCTGCCTGTTCGATAGCAACAATTGCAGCGCCAACCTCTGCGGCTACAACGCCTGCGTATACAGCGCTAACCGTATCAACACCAAACTCAACACCGTAATCATCGTCCTGACAACCAAATCGCACCCCTCCAGTTTCCGCCAGCAAGCTCGATTTCATTAAGCGAATACCCGGCGTAATATAACCGCCAGCATGCTTCCCATTACCCCCAACCAAATCAGCCGTTAACGCGCTACCCGCATCCAATACCAACACGGGGCCATGACAGCGATTATAGGCGGCTATCATAGCAACCCAGCGGTCGACTCCCAGCTTACCGGCGTCCGCATATGCATTTTCAACACCCGCAACACTCCGAGATGCCCGGGCAAATTCCGCTTCAAGCTTTATCTCCGCCAATACAGCCGTCAACGCTCCGTTCACGGTAGCCGCTGCTACACTAGAGACCTTGACTCGATCAATGCCCGACAATGCTGCCAATTCACCAAATCCATCACTGCAGGCAAACGCACCGCGCTTAAGCACTGCCCCCCCATCGACAATCCGCCACTTACACCGCGTATTGCCAATATCACATTCAAGTATCACTGTAGCGCTAACTCCTGGATCGCAAACTGACTTCGCCACCGCTAAATTTCCTGACACCCGAGCTGGTTTCCACCAGCACAGCGCCAGACTTATCGACACCCATCGCCTTACCCGTGATCGACTCCTCGCCCAACAACATCGTAACCTCTCTGCCCGCATAAGCGTCCAGCGCG
>CAYNZI010000640.1:0-2194 GCA_964401565.1 uncultured Spongiibacteraceae bacterium | reverse complement strand
CAACGTGTCCGATAGTACCAACGTTGACGTGTGGTTTGGTGCGTTCAAATTTTTCTTTAGCCACAGCGCTATTCCTCTAATATCTAATCAATTTTCCAGCCGAGAAGTAGGGGAGCTCAAAACCTGTAACTATCGGCCATACCACACCCCGGGCAATACCATTACTTGCCGTTGGGCGCGCATAATAAACCTCACGCGGCCAGAGTCAATAGTTTTAATCCTTTAAAACGAAAATGGTGACGAAACTTTAGGCACCAGACTCGCTTTCTCGACACGACCGACCCGAGAGGCGCCCCAGAGCCGAGAAAATACGCGACATACACGCAGCTCAAGCCGGTAGCGGCAAATATTTTCATCGAATAATGAAATTAACTATTCATTATTGCTCTGAATCTGCTGTATACTTGCGCGCGTTTTTCACCCTGGTAATCCGAGTATCCTCATGACTGATTTATCCCATTATAGAAATATCGGTATTTTCGCCCACGTTGATGCGGGCAAAACCACTACAACCGAACGAATACTTAAACTAACCGGTAAAATCCACAAAACCGGCGAAGTTCACGACGGCGCTGCGACCACTGATTTCATGGAGCAAGAGCAGGAGCGCGGCATTACCATCCAGTCCGCTGCAACGACTTGCTACTGGAGAGATCATCGCTTTAATATCATTGATACTCCAGGACACGTTGATTTCACTGTCGAAGTATATCGCTCGCTGAAGGTACTGGACGGCGGCGTTGGTGTTTTCTGTGGTTCTGGCGGCGTTGAGCCCCAGTCGGAAACTAACTGGCGCTATGCCAACGAGTCAGAAGTAGCTCGAATCATATTCGTCAACAAAATGGACCGCATGGGCGCAGACTTCCTCCGCGTTGTCGAGCAAGTAGAGGAGGTGCTCGGCGCCAATCCTCTGGTTATGTGTTTGCCTATCGGTATTGAAGAAAATTTTATTGGCCTGGTTGATCTACTGACTCGTCAAGCTTACGTCTGGGATGACTCCGGTCTGCCGGAGAACTTCGAGACCGTTGATATTCCCGCGGATATGGTCGACAAGGTTGAAGAGTACCGCGAGAAACTCATCGAGACTGCCGTTGAACAAGACGACGATTTGATGATGAGTTATATGGATGGTGAAGAGCCTTCAGTCGACGCTATCAAAGCCTGTATTCGCAAGGGCACCATCGCTCTGGACTTTTTCCCTACTTACTGCGGTTCCGCTTTTAAGAACAAGGGCGTACAGATGGTACTTGACGCCGTTGTTGATTACCTACCGTGCCCAACCGATGTCAAACCTCAACCTCTGACAGACGAAGACGGTAATGAGAATGGCGAGTTTGCTATTGTCTCTATTGAAGAGCCGTTCAAAGCTTTGGCATTTAAAATCATGGACGACCGCTTTGGCGCGCTGACCTTTGTGCGAATTTATTCCGGGGTATTGGAAAAAGGCACAACGATCCTCAATTCTTACACAGGAAAAACCGAACGTATCGGCCGCATGGTTGAAATGCACGCCGACGATCGCAACGAGATCGGCAGAGCCCAAGCAGGTGATATTATTGCCATAGTCGGCATGAAAAATGTTCAAACAGGCCACACTCTGTGCGACCCGAAACACCCGGTAACACTGGAACCGATGATTTTCCCTGAGCCCGTTATCTCTATCGCTGTCAGACCAAAAGATAAAGGCGGCTCAGAAAAAATGGGCGTGGCGATCGGTAAAATGATTGCAGAAGATCCTTCGTTCCGCGTTGAAACTGACGAAGACTCTGGCGAGACCATTCTCAAAGGAATGGGCGAGTTACACCTAGATATCAAGGTTGACATACTAAACCGTACTTACGGCGTTGATCTCATTGTCGGAGCCCCTCAGGTCGCCTATCGGGAGACCATCACCGAAGAGCTCGACGACAGTTATACCCACAAGAAGCAATCGGGTGGATCAGGGCAGTATGGTAAGATTGACTACCGCATCAAACCAGGCGAGCCCGGCACTGGCTTTGTCTTTACGTCGAAGGTCGTTGGCGGCAATGTTCCCAAGGAATTTTTCCCGGCTGTTGAGAAAGGCTTCAGGAACATGATGAGTACTGGCCCCCTGGCTGGGTTCCCTGTTCTCGATGTTGAGTTTGAACTGTATGACGGTGGCTTTCATGCGGTGGATTCGTCGGCAATAGCCTTTGAATTAGCCTCTAGAGGC
>CAYNZI010000639.1:0-2195 GCA_964401565.1 uncultured Spongiibacteraceae bacterium | reverse complement strand
TCAACAATGTGGGGATTACATACTTTTGTTTTCTGTTCTCGGACAGGCTCCTAGTGGCAGTAATGCTGGATTTGATGCCAGTGCAGCCTCTATAGCAAGGCTCTGGGCTGTGCTTAAAGTTGTCACCGATGGAGCATGGGTCGTTGTAGTTTCACCAATTTGAATATCGCCGAGGTTTACACTAAAAGCGGTGGTGTAGCCCAGCTGTGATGCAATCGACCGCTGGATACCGATAAATATTTCAAAGGGTGATATGGAGAGGCTGACACCGAGATTAAAGGAAACACCCAGGAATCTTTGCTGAGCATCGAAAATCACAGAACCGTCGGCGACAACACCTTCGCCGACGTGGAAACCGGCTCTATAGCTGATGCCCTCGAAACTTTCAATACCATTACGAAGTACAGTTATCTGAGCAGTTACACCAATCGAGGCAATAACGCCTTCCAGGCTCATACCGGTAATTGTCTCGGCACTACTATAGATGGCCATGCGATTACCTGGTGCAAAAATTAACCCTGTGCCTAGTTGGGTTCCATTCATCAGGTCGGTGCTGGAGGCTGGGCCAATACTCACTGCGACATTACCAAGCTCTGCTGCTGAACGGGCAACAGCTACGAGCGGTATAAGTGTCGGATTCAGTGCCAGTGCGGCCTGTACGTTAATACTTTCGGCAGAACTTAGACGTGTTACTACCGGTGGTTGGGCAGCCACGGTTTCATTTAACTGAATGTTGGTAAAATCAAGGTTAAACGCTTGTGAGGCTGGAATAGTTTGCTGTGGTGCATGATGCGGAGATTCGGATGTATTGTCAGCCGTTGGTATTGACGGCATTGGACCGAACCCATCATCGTAATCTATTGGTTCTGATGTGTTGCTCGAATTATCGTTGTTGTCATTATCATGAGTATTACTGCTATTCACGTTTTGAGAATCATTAGCAGTATTGGGCGTAACGCGCTGCATTCCAGGTTTCGGGATGTCACCTGCCCAGCGTAAATGGTGACCATTGTGTTCACCGTAATCGTTTCCGCCATTTGTATTTTGAGGAATATGCTGATTTCTCCGTGGGAAAAGACGCACTTGGCGTAGTCCACGCCCACTGAGACCACTGATTGAAACGTAGGGGCTGTCGTCAGTAGGTTTGATTTGTATCTGCAGGGCTGCATCATTAGCACCATTGTTCGTAGGTGCTGTAGCAAGCCCGAAATAGAGTCGCTGGGAACCGGCGAAACGAGCTAAGATCTCCAGAGGAACAATGTAAACAGTCTCACCTTTTGGCACAGAAAGAGGGCCAAACTCACTGGAAGAAAAGAAATTGGAGGAAGTTCTTCGGGCTGGATCGTCAAAAAGAGAAGGATTGGTTGCTATTGTGATCTCGGCTTGTTGTGGCGTTCCATCAGTGCGGATCGTAAAACCCAGCATGGGAAAACGATCATTGACAACGAGACGATTGGGCTGGAGCTGTGCTGGCATGGGTTCACCTCATTTTCTAACAGTCTTGGTCTGGCTGGATTTTCCTAAAGTGGTCAGGTCTGTATCTAACTCTCTTGGCACATTCAATGGGCGCTGCCTCACATTGATAGCACGACGTTCAAGATCTGGAGTAAAATCGAGGATGGCGCTGGACGGGTCGTCATCCTGCAGCTTTGGGATCAGGCCAAATTCAGATTCAAACTGGGTCACTGCTTTTTTCATCAAAGTCAGGAAAAGTTTGGCGTGGGTTGGACTAACAGCGATTCGGCTATTGATGTTTATGTCAGCCGATTGCGGATCGATCTGCCCGAAATCGATGAGAAATTCAAAGGCGTTATGACCTACTTCAAAATAGTTCGCATAGGCGGCGATTAATGTCTGATGGCCGGAAGAATTGTCTGCTGCCATATTTGGATCTCCAAATATTTGTTATCATGTTTTGGTCTGCAGCTGTCACAGCAAAAAGCAAGCCAGCTCGGGTGTTATGTTAACCACATGAAATTATGTATATTGTTATATGGTAACTATAGAATACTGTCACAGGTGTTACGTCACATTAAAGTAAAAAATGTTACACTTGTGACAGTTTTTGAGCACGTATTCCGGTTGAAATTATTACAGAATCCAAGAAAGCCTTTTTCGATTGGTGATTACATTGACAGGAATGGGACAGTGAGGGGGGCAACAGGATATTTCTGGCTAGTTCTCAGTATCTTCAG
>CAYNZI010000638.1:0-2198 GCA_964401565.1 uncultured Spongiibacteraceae bacterium | reverse complement strand
GCGCTTACTTCCAAATTAAATCACAACGCCTGGATCTTGCAGCCGGCATACTGATTGCGTTGATGAGTTTTTTTACGACGCTGTATATGTGGCTCTATGGCGGTCTGACCGACGAAGTTCTGATTGCCTATCCCAGTTTATTGGTTTTCTCGGCGCTACTGGGTAATCGAACTATATTCCTATCTCTGCTGGTATTTTTATTGGTCAATGTTGTCGTAATAGGCGGCGTCAACACAATGGGGTGGCGGAATAATATTCCATCTTCAGGAGATCTGGAATCAACCATTTTTATTTCCATTATTCTCTTGTTTTCTGCCTTCAGTATCTGGCTACTCGCCAGCGACCTACAAAAGACGTTGGTCCGACTGGAGCAGGAAAATGCCAGGGTCGTCCAGTCGGAACTTAAACTACAACGGCTGGCACATTACGACCGGCTGACAGAACTGCCGAACCTCGTACTGACGGAAGAGCGATTTGAACAGGCCAGCCTACTAGCGAGTAAGACCGCCGGCACCGTGTATTTGCTCAACATCGACTTGGATAAATTTGAATCGATTAACGACTCTTTCGGCTATACTTCCGGAGATTTCTATATACAGAGAATCGCAAGTCGACTGAAAGGCGCCGTAGGAAAAACTGATACCGTTGGCCGGCAAGGCGGCGATAGGTTTTTAGTTATCCTCGGTTCGGTAACCTCCGTCGAACAAATTTCATCAACGGCTGCCCATATATTGCAAGCGATAAAACGCCCCGTTGAAATCAAAGGTGTATTAGTTACTCGCACCGCATCGATAGGCATAGCTACTTTGTCAGGAGATGGCAACCAATTTGAAGCCGTACTGAAGAAAGCTGACAGGGCGATGTATCACGCCAAAGAGCTGGGACGCAATGGTTTTCAATTTTACAACGATGAGATGGAACAAAATTCCGAACACCATATTCGAACACTTTCGGAGATGCATGACGCCATAAAAAATAATGAGTTTGTTTTACATTATCAACCAAAAATCGAATTGAAAACTGGCCGGGTAATCGGTGCCGAAGCCCTAATTAGATGGCAACATCCAGAGAGAGGAATGATACCGCCTAATGATTTTATCCCGCTTGCAGAATCGTCAGGCTTTATCAATGAGCTTGGCGATTGGGTCATGCAAGAAGCTTGCAATACCTGTAAAACATGGCTGGACATGGGGCTCGACTTATCGGTCGCTGTTAATGTATCCGCGGTGCAGTTGAGGCGTGGAGATATAACCGAGCTGATCTCAAAAGTGCTCAGCGACGTTGGCTTACCGGCAGAGCGACTTGAGTTAGAACTGACAGAGTCAACATTAATCGATGAATCGAATCAACAACAATCCATGCTGTCTGAATTACGCGCCATGGGCGTTGACCTTTCTATCGACGATTTTGGCACCGGTTATTCAAATCTCGGATATTTGAAAAATCTGGAAATTGGTATTCTGAAAATTGATAGATCCTTCGTTTCAAAAATGCTACAAGACGGACAAGACAAGGCGATCATACAGGCAGTCACACATATAGCCGCGAGCTTGCACTTGAAAATTGTTGCCGAAGGTATCGAGGATAAAGAAACGGCTGACGCGCTGACGGCTATGAATTGCGATTACGGGCAAGGATTCTATTGGTCTCCCGCTTTGCCATCAGACGAGTTTGTTAAATTTGTACAAAGTAATACATCAGTACAGGAGTCATCCGTCGCATGCTAATGGTTTTATTTCACCATTTCTAGTGGTTGAGATAGCTCATTACGCCCCTCATCATCGACAAATCTTCTACAAAAAATCCAAATTGGACGTTGCGAGTTGATCCGCAGCAGTGGTTTGGCATACTATTCAGTCAAATTAAATAGCGCACAATTACGGAGTTGATGTAAATGAGTCATCAGGAAGAGTTTCTTCAATCTGGCCCTTGCGTGAATAGTGATGCCGAAGAAATTGTTCGCCTCGCACGTTCCTTGACCGAGCCGAGCAAGTCGCCGCGTGAAAATGCCGTCGCTCTCTACTATTTCGTTCGCGATACTATTCGCTACAATCCCTATACACTGGGTAATTCTCGGGAAGATTGGCAAGCGACAAAAACACTCGAAACGGGGGAGGGCTGGTGTGTTCCCAAGGCGGTACTTCTTGCGGCCCTGTGCCGAGCCATTGGCATACCAGCTCGACTGGGTTACGCGGATG
>CAYNZI010000637.1:0-2205 GCA_964401565.1 uncultured Spongiibacteraceae bacterium | reverse complement strand
ACGGGGCCTGATGACATAGCGCGAGCAGCGCTCGAATCTGTCTGCTACCAGACAAACGATCTGTTCCGGGCAATGGCCGCTGACGGTATCGAACCGACAGTTATCAGGGTCGATGGCGGAATGGCGGCGAATTCCTGGGTTACGCAGTTTCTGGCGAACATACTCAACTTGACTGTCGAACGTCCCGCTGTCCTTGAGACAACAGCGCTGGGAGCCGCCTATTTAGCGGGTTATCAAGCCGGCATTTACACAGACCTGAATGATTTATCCGCGCACTGGCAATGTGATGCCCGCTTTGAACCAGAAATCACGCCACAACAGCGGCAGCAACTCCTGATTGGCTGGGATAATGCGGTGCAGCGAGTCATCGATAATGTTCAAACGTAAACTCACCACAATCACCACAATCACCACAAGCTCTAACCCCGCACTGATTGCGGTGAGGAACCTTCTTCCTGATCACTTTGTCTCAACGACATGTAAAAAGACACTGACATCAATACGAGAACGATCAATACTGGCAAGGAAGCAACCAGTACCGCTGATTGAACAACCTTCAGTCCGCCAACCATCAACAATGCAATCGGCAATAAACCCAGCATCCCAGCCCAAAACAGTCGATGCCAACGCGCAGGGTTCTGTCCAATTTTTAGCTCCGAAGTCGCGGCTGATGCCAGTATATATGATGCCGAGTCATAAGTGGTTGCGACAAAAATAACACAGACAAAAGTAAACACGGCAAGCGCCAATTCACTGAATGGCAAGGTTGCCACTATTGCCGCAATACCCGATGCGGCATCATTATTTTTTAGATACTCGGTGACACTTAATATGCCCTCCAACTCTAGAAACATGGCATAATTTCCAACGACAATAAAAAATAGCCAGCACCCTATACTGCCCAAGAGAGTCATCGACAAAATCATTTCTTTCAATGTTCTGCCTTTGGAAATACGCGCTACAAACAATCCGGTAAAAGGTCCGTAAGCAATCCACCAGGCCCAGTAGAATATCGTCCAGTCTTCGACAAATCCCGTGCGTTCTATCGGGTCGGTCCATGTAAGCATCCGCGTCATATTATCCAACATCACCCCGATACTATCGGCTCCGACGCGTAGAATAAACAATGTCGGTCCGGCCACAAGGATGAATAACAGCAGTAACAGGGCAATAACGATATTGATATTACTCAGCCGTTTTATGCCTTTATCAAGCCCCAAATAAGCCGATACGCCAAAAATTATGACGCAGGTAACCACCACACCAACATCTAAGCCAAACGATACTTCAATGCCAACAAGTCTGGCGATTAGTGCCGAGATCATCGGGGTTGCTAAACCGAGCGACGTCGCTGATCCACCAATCAATCCCAACATGAATACCAGGTCTAACAAACGGCCCTCCCAAGAGTTCTCTCCTTTGTGGCCTAACAGTGCGTGGCAGGAGGTCGATAATCTCAGGTAGGGTACTTTTTTAACGTAATAAGGATAAGCGATGGCTACAGCCGGTAACGCGTATACAGCCCACGCGCTGAGCCCCCAGTGAAATAGACCGTAAGCACCGGCCCACTCAATAGCTTCAAGAGATCGCGGCTCTGCACCAAAAGGAGGTGAATCGTAATAATAACCCCATTCAATACCTGCCCAAAACATCAATCCCGCACCAATTCCCGCTGCAAAAATCATCGCAATCCAGCTAAAAGTAGAGAACTCGGGCTTTTCGTTTTCAGGTCCCAGTCGGATATGTCCGTAACGTCCAAATGCTACCCAGCCGAGGAAAACTATCGCGAAGATGACCATCCACTGATACGCCATCCCCAGATATTTAGCAATCCATGCATAGATAACTCGAGTGACTTCCGCAGAGGTTTCGGGGAAAAATATCAGCGGCAAACACACACCTAATACAACGCAACAAGCGATTGTAAATACCGTCTTATCAACAACGGCAACTTTTTCGATACTATTTGAATTCATGTATTCCTCTAATTATCGGATTCACTAACTGCAAATTTCTATTTTTTTGCTGTCTCTAACTTATGGCTCCAGGTCGCCTCCATCAACGCACAAAATTCTCGATCGAGATCACCACTCGCTTTAATATCGTTACCCAGCTCCAGATATGCGCGGGAATCGCGTGAATATTGAGGCCATTCAGGCAAACCTACACCGTTAGGACTTCCTGTTTTTACAAAATTTGTCCAGT
>CAYNZI010000636.1:0-2213 GCA_964401565.1 uncultured Spongiibacteraceae bacterium | reverse complement strand
GAACCTGTTGCGCTTGTGATGTTGTGTTCAAATTGTTTTTTGCTGCTTATTTCCGGCAGTTGCAATGGGCTTAGCATATACCGATTAGCGTCCAAGTAAAACCTTCCTATCAGGACGGCGCCAAGTTTATACCTCGGTTGATAGCTATCCCTGTGGAGGCCGTTGATTTAGCGGTGATTAAACCAATTGGCCTCGTAGTGAGTTGGGTAGCGCTTCAGTGATTTTGACCAGTGAAAAATTACCTATAAGTGATTGATTACTCGAAGAAAAATTCACTACCCGGTTGTTTTCTGTACGACCTTGGAGTTCGTTGTCATCTTTCTTGGAAACCCCGGTTACCAATATTTTCTCGGTATTTCCGACCATTTGGCGGCTAATCAGTTGGGCTTGCTGGTTTATTTGCTGTTGCAGTCGTTGCAGGCGCTGTTTTTTGACAGTCTCTGGTGTTTCATCTTCTAATTCTGCCGCTGGCGTACCCGGTCTGGCGCTGTAGATGAAGCTAAAGGACATGTCGAAACCAATCTCAGTAATTAGATCCATGGTATCTTGGAAGTCCTGCTCAGTTTCGCCAGGAAATCCAATAATGAAATCTGAAGAGAAGCTGATATTGGGGCGAATGTCTTTCAGCCGTCTCATTTTTTCGATGTATTCATCGCGTGTGTGTCCGCGTTTCATTGCAGCGAGAATTCGATCAGAACCACTTTGCACGGGTAAGTGTAAGTGACTGACTAACTCGGGGATGTCTGCATAAGCCTCTATTAAGGCGTCACTGAACTCTACTGGGTGAGAGGTGGTGTAACGAATGCGTTCGATACCGGGAACGGCGGCAACAGAATGCAGTAACTCGGAAAACTCGACAATATCGCCTTCGTGGTTTTCGCCCCTGTACGCATTGACGTTTTGGCCTAGCAAGTTGACTTCTTTGACACCTTGACTCGTCAGATGGGCAATTTCTGCGATGACATCATCGAATGGACGACTGACTTCCTCGCCCCGGGTATAGGGAACTACGCAAAATGTGCAGTATTTGGAGCAACCTTCCATAATTGAGACGAAGGCGCTAGGACCGTCACTGGAAGGCTCGGGCAGTGCGTCAAACTTTTCAATTTCAGGAAAGGTGACGTCAACCAATACCGGGCCATCGGGTTTGCTTGCATCAATCATTTCCGGTACGCGATGCAGTGTTTGCGGCCCGAAAATCACATCGACAAAAGGTGCACGCTTGCCTATTGCGTCCCCTTCCTGGCTGGCGACACAGCCACCAACACCAATAATGAGGTTGGGGTTAGCTTCCTTTAAATGGCGCCAACGCCCCAGCTGGTGAAAGACCTTTTCTTGTGCTTTTTCTCGGATTGAGCAGGTATTCAGCAGCAAAACGTCCGCTTCATCCGGGTTGTCAGTGGTTTCAAACCCGTGGCTTACCCCAAGGAGATCCTGCAGACGATCGGAATCATACTCATTCATCTGGCAGCCATGGGTTTTGATATACAGTTTCTTAACCTTGCCGCCTTCGGGCGGATTGGCTGGCGCGATGTGCCGGATGCTGCTTTTGTCGCTGACGATAACGTCACTCATTGATTAGTGGCCTGATAAAAAGAATACAAAGTAAAAATAGGGCGACAGATTATACAGGAAGCGGGTATTTATTGACCACTCTATGTTAAAATCTAGCCTAATTAAGTTAATCGTTCGTTTTAGAAGGTAAGCAAAGCACGCATGTCAGAAGCCAACCCCATTTATAAAGTCATTTTTCTCAACCAGAACAAAGTGTATGAATTATACGCTAAAGCGATCTATCAAAGTGAAATGTATGGATTTGTTGAGGTGGAGGAGTTTGTTTTTGGTGAAGTTAGCCAGATGATTGTAGACCCGGGAGAAGAGAAGCTAAAAAATGAATTTGCCGGGGTGACACGTTCTTATATACCCATGCATTCGATTATTCGTATCGATGAGGTTGAAAAAGAAGGTGTGGGGAAAATTGTCGATGCATCCGCAGGAGGAGGGAGTAATGTTTCCGCCTTTCCCTTGCCAGGTGGAGCAAGGCCTATAAAAAATGACGCTGACTAATATCGTGTATCTAACGTTGTGGCCTACGATCACGGCATCAGAAACCCAATCTACGAAATTCACATCAACCATTAATTGTTCAGGGTGAGTCTTTGAGTTGAAGTGGACGTTTGTGAGCCCGGCAACGGCGCGACGTGATTGCTCCA
>CAYNZI010000635.1:0-2214 GCA_964401565.1 uncultured Spongiibacteraceae bacterium | reverse complement strand
GTGCCAGATTCACTTTTATTCCCAACAAAATATTATTCACTGTCATCAACTAATGACCCTCTTTTCAATGTGGGAGTAGATTCCTCGATATACTGCGCTATAGCGATCTTTTCCCTGGTAGTAATCTGCCGAACTAACGTCCCGGACTCCGTGTTTCTCACAGTTATTACAGTACTTCCTGTAGCCTCACTTACACGAAATTGAAGTTGCGTACTTGACTTGGAAGCATCTTCAAACGGCTGTTTCGCAGCTGGGGAAATCTCACTCTCGGCGTTCCCAAAATCCGCTGATGGCGGCAAACTATTGCCATCTGCTGTGCTGCTTTGCCGCTCGTCTCTATTGGCAGCGTTACTACCCTGAGACCCACGACTGCCGTGACTCGAGCTGGTGGAGATTACCTGAATGCCCATATCGCCCCCCCGCAAATAAAAATTTCGTTGCTTTACCTATGTTTTCCCGGATCGGTAAGAAGAAAGGGGAAGAGGCGGGAGCCGCCTCTTCCAGATAGCCTGACTCTGTTACTGCAGTAGTGCCAACACATTCTGCGGCGCAGAGTTTGCCTGGGACAACATGGCAGTACCCGCTTGTTGCAGTATCTGGGCCCTAGTCAAATTGGCAGTTTCTGCAGCAAAGTCGGCATCCATAATCCGTGACCTTGACGAAGACAGGTTCTCAGATGTAGTTTGCAAACTTGTTACCACGGATTCGAACCGGTTTTGAATTGCACCCAATGTAGCTCGGGCTGAGTTCATTTCGGTTAAAGCACTATCCACCAACTCTATCGCGGTTTGGGCGCCGGCAAAATTACCCACGGTTAATGTATCAATGCCCGTGGCGGTTGTTACCGTAGCGAAAGAGGCGTTCACAAAACCTGCTTCCGTTGCATCATTTGTGGTTCCCGCGATGGTAATGGCCGCAGCGCTGTTCAAAGACAACTGCCCCGTAGCATTGTCATACGACGCACCTACTCCTGTTTGTTGCGATACATTGTTGATGGCGTTCACCAACTGGCCCGCACGCTCAGCGGAACTACCTGCGCCTGCGATAG
Organism: uncultured Spongiibacteraceae bacterium; assembly: GCA_964401565.1. Lineage (GTDB taxonomy): Bacteria > Pseudomonadota > Gammaproteobacteria > Pseudomonadales > Dasaniaceae > Oceanicoccus. Next base: position 1,166 of record CAYNZI010000635.1, on the reverse strand, counting down.
CACCAATATCTGTGCCATTAATTGTGACTCCACCTGCTGCAATCGCTGTGGCAAATCCGGTAATTCCAGAAGCAGCTACCGACAAACCCGCAGAAGTGTTCTGGGATACCGATCCCAGAGCCGCGGTATTGGCATCAGTCGTAGCAGATATGGTAATTGTCTCACCCGCATTTGCACCAACCTGAAATACAGCACCGGTAAAGCTGCCATCCAACAGTTTTACGCCGTTAAACTGGGTCTGATCGGCTACTCGATCAATCTCATTCAGAAGCTGGGTAACCTCCGTTTGCAACGCATCCCTGTCAGTTTGTGAGTTGGTGGCATTTGATGACTGAATCGCCAGCTCACGAATTCGCTGTAAGTTATTGGTGACCTCAGCCAAAGCGCCCTCAGCCGTTTGCGACAACGATATACCGTCACTTGCGTTTCGTGCAGCCTGGTTTAAACCTCGAATTTGCGATGTCATCCGCTCGGAAATTGCCAGACCCGCAGCATCATCCTTGGCGCTGTTTATCCGCAAACCTGTTGATAGACGTTGCAATGCCGTATTGAAATCGCCCTGGGACCGATTCAGGTTACGCTGTGCATTGAGGGAAGCCATATTCGTATTGATTACTTGTGCCATTATATTATTCCTCTTTGTCACCGGTCGATACAGAACTTTCTATTTCTACGGTGTTTCCTAATGAGTAAAATACGCCGGTATTATGTTATCGCCGACACATTATTTGTCGTCACGCTTAAAGATAACTTTAGTGTTTTTCAGCTAGAAATGTATTATTTCGGTTTATTTTCAGGACAGTATCTACAGCGGAAACAAAAAAAAACGCTTTAGCGCTTTTTTAATTTTAAAATTATGTGAAATAGTCGTGCGCTGTATTAGCTCTTCCAGGAAGCCACGGTGGGGGCATCTCGGCGGCCATAACAATGGCTCAACTCGTGATCATACAGAAACGGGGAATATCTCTCGGGAAGGTGTAAGGTACAAGTCATACCAACCCTGACAGCACAAGCAACTGCAGGCCGGTTTCTAATGCCATCTAAACACGCGTCAAACAACGCATCGGGATCCGTATGGACAATTTCTACAATTTGCATCCCTTCTATAGTCTGGGGAATATAGAGTTCGCTGCAACCGGTCAAAAACAACAGCAGAAAAAAGTATC
>CAYNZI010000634.1:0-2219 GCA_964401565.1 uncultured Spongiibacteraceae bacterium | reverse complement strand
TGAAGAACCGTTTCAGATAGCAGGGGCTGATTCATTGGGTTAACCAAGTGGCCGGAATACCATTCGCGAATGGCTTTTGGTCGCCCCTTGTAGGGCTCCAGGTGCAGGAATTTCGATGTCAGTCGGCCGTCGTTCACTGGGTAGTTATCCCAAAGAATCGGTTTTCGTTTCAATAATTCAGTGATTTTCGACGCACCCGCAGCGTCATACTTCTTTGATATAACCTTGTCTCCAGTCCAAAGAATGTCGACATGCAGGGGTAGAGACGCCCCTAACCTCTCTAGGTACCGAGGCGGCATCGCACCGAACACTTGCTCTAAAACCGGATCAAAGGAATAGTAAGTCGGACAAACAATAAATTTTCTTGCGGAACTTGCCGCCGTGATATCGGCGACTATATCAAGTTGCCGCTGTAACAGACCGTCGAAATCACCCCGCATGTCGTCGAACAAAATGCACAAAATATCCGGATTCAGTTCATTAATGAGCCTTACTTTCTTGACGATTTGTTCTTTGTCGTCGCGCTGGTATCTATCGCCCAAGCCCATCGGCGTTAAGCCCAGACCCCATTGAACGCCCTGCTTCTGATACTCGGCTGCCAGCTTGTGAAGCTGCACCCACTCAGATTCAGGGTGACAATCCCGCCAGCGACTCCGCAGGAACGAATCACCTTTCGGTGCGTATATATAGGCACCGAAGCCAAACCGGCGAAAGAATGCTGCGTAGTCTTTTCTGACCTGCCAAGACCACTGGCGGCCGTAAAACCCTTCTATTACGCCGTAAAAAAATTGTGACATATGAAGCCCGAACTACCTTCATCATTGAGGACAATAACGCCCATGGTACACAAGCAACTGGCACAATAAAACACCAGCGTAATCAGCGACATACTTTATTAAGTATAGAAGATACTTCAACTGCATTGTGGTATAATAAAAAGGACAAACGGGTCGCACAAGAACAAGGTGCGCCCGACGACAGCGAATGAATTAATGGCTATGAGCGATAAACGTTTTCACGATTGGATAGGGCTCAGCGGCGTCGACAGCGACGAGACACCGCTGGCGCTTACATGGTCACGTCGGCTAGAATTACCGCTACTGATTGTCGCGTTATGGATTCTCGTTAGTTGGTACTGGGAGTCCAGAGGACGCGATTTTCCCTTATCAAACCTGCTAAATTGGAGTGTTTGGCTGTTTTTTGTGTTCGAGACAATGCTGCTCACATTCCTGGTCAAGGATAAAGGCAATTACCTCAAAAACAACTGGTTAAACCTGCTCATAATCGCCGTGGGGCCCACCCTGCTTTTGTTCGGCGCGCCTTATGCCGGAGTTCTCAGGTCGCTTCGGTTGTTTTTGTTTGTCGACTTAATGTTACAGCTGTCAGCCTCGGTACGCTATATCCTGACTCGCAACCACTTGGGCGCCACACTCTTGGTTGGCGTCCTGTTTGTCGTCATCGCAGGTTACTTGATTGCCGGTATAGATCCCAATATAGAAACCCCCGAGGATGGCATATGGTGGGCCTGGGTAACGGCGACCACCGTAGGCTACGGTGACGAATATCCCACCAGTACTGAAGGCAGGATTCTGGGCGGGGTTTTAATGATGCTAGGTGTGGGGCTGCTATCCATAACAACGGCCAATGTTTCAGCCTTTTTTATCTCGAATGCGAAAACCGAGCAGGACCAGCGCCAGTTGAAATCCATAGAAGACAAACTTCAAAGGATAGAAAATCTTTTAGAAAAAAAGAGCAATACTGAAAACAATTAATCCTTATTAAAGAATAGTTTATCGTAATTACTTAATGTTACTTCTGCAATCTCCTCCAGTGCCAACCCGCGCAATTCAGCAATACACTTGGCGACTTCAACCACGTATTTGGGTTCATTTTTCTTACCTCGAAAGGGAACAGGTGCGAGGTAGGGAGAATCTGTTTCTATCAACAAGCGATCGAGCGGCACTTTCTTCGCAACTTCCTTTAACACTGCCGCGTTTTTGAACGTGACAATACCGGAGAACGAAATATAGTAGTTAAGGTCCAGCGCCTGCGAAGCCATTTCCCAATTTTCAGTGAAGCAGTGCAATACCCCGGCAACATCTGGATCGCCGTAGTGCTTTATTATGTCAATGGTGTCTGCTCTCGCTTCTCGCGTATGGACAACAACAGGTTTTCGCAATGATTTAGAGAGCTCGAGATGTTGCCGAAAACTTTCTTTC
>CAYNZI010000633.1:0-2226 GCA_964401565.1 uncultured Spongiibacteraceae bacterium | reverse complement strand
GTAATGCCGGTGCAGCTATAACGCTGGTTGCTGCCCCATTCATCATTGATAACTGGGGCTGGGATAGCATTGGCCCTATCTATGCAGGTGCCTTGGCAGTCACTGCTTTCGTATTCTCATGGCTGGCACCCAACAAGAACCCGCTAGCAAAGACATCGACGACGACGCGGGCAAACGACACACGTCTATCGACATTTATGCATCTTCGAGTCTGGCGGTTTGGCCTGTATTACTACTTCGTATTTGGAAGCTTTCTCGCGTTAATCATGTGGCTACCGCAATACTATGCCAATGTTTATCACCTCTCTCACAATCAGGCAATGGCCTTCACGCTGTTCTTTGCGGCCACTTCGAGTATGGTCAGAGCGTTAGGGGGATGGTTTTCTGATCGCTATGGTGGCCGGTCGGTAAACTGGACAGTATTCTGGATTTGTATTGTCTGTCTTTTTTTCCTCAGCTACCCTTCGTCAACAATGACAATTCATGGCATTGAACGAGACGTCAATTTAGACATTGAAGTTAACCTGTGGGTTTTCACCTTTCTAATTTTTATCATTGGGATATCTCAGGGATTTGGTCGCGCCAGCGTTTTCAAAATCATCCATGACTACTACCCAACTAAAATGGGCAGTGTTGGAGGCTTCGTTGCCGCTCTGGGCGCATTGGGTGGCTGTACACTACCTATCGTATTTGGCTTTGCCGTAGACATGGTAGGTTTTCATAGCGCGTGTTTTATGGTGTTATACGGCGTATTGGCGGCGTGTATGATCACGATGCACTTTGCAAATAAAGCAGACCGTTTCCAGTCTCGACTAGATCAAGCACTGGAACACAACTTTCTAGATGATGACTAAATATACCTATCAACTAGGCCTCGCCGTTTTCTACTGCCCATACCGCGGCTTTTAAACGAGAGTCCAGCTGCAACTTTTTCAGCATATTTTTAACATGAACTTTGACCGTAGCTTCGGTAATTGACAAACTGCTGGCTATTGGTTTATTCGCATACCCTTTAGCCACCAATTTTAAAATTTCTGCTTCTCGAGCCGTGAGTGTTGCAACAATATCTTTGGGACTGGTTGTGTCATCTCTCAATGCCATCGCCAGAGCATTTGTCAATTGCGGACTAACAACTATCTGACCCCTGGCCGCATCCAAAACCGCACTAACTAGCTCTTCCGGCTCGGCGTCTTTAAGAACATAACCGTCAGCACCTCCTCGCAATGCCGCAATGACGTCCTGATAATCATCTGACACCGTCATAATTACGATACAGGCTGATACACCTTGTTTTCGTAAGAATAAAAGCGTTTCGATGCCCGACATGCCTTTCATATTCAAGTCCAGCAAGATCATGTCTGGATCCAATACCGGTACAAGGCTAATAGCCTCTTCACCACTACTCGCCTCGCCGACAACCTCAATATTGTCTTGAAGTTCTAACAACTGTTTAACGCCGCGACGCATCATCGGATGATCATCAACTAACAGAATTTTAATCATAACGTACTACCACCTATTTCAATGCCTGAATCACCCAACCGTGCGATCTACTCATGCTGCTCATGCTGCTCATGAAACCTCTCGGACCTGAAGTTCAGTGCTACACAGGCGCCACCGGTATCATTGTCACTCAAAATAATTTTCCCACCCAAAGTAGACGCCCTTTCGGTCATGATGGTTTGTCCGTAGTGGTTTGGGCCGATGGCCATTGATGAAAACCCACAACCATCATCGCAAATAGAGACCTGAATAACCCCACGATCGTCCATCGACAGAGAAACCTTTGACGTCTTTGCTCCCGAATGACGTATTACATTAGACAAAGCCTCACGAACTATCTGTAACACATGAATTTCTTCATTGGGGGTTAACGAAAAATCATCCAGCCGATAATCCAAGCCTATAGAAATATTTCCTTTTTGTTCAAACTCCTGAATTGTCAATTCTAATGAAGACAATAACCCCGAAGTGTTGAGTTGCAATCGAAACGTTGCCAGAATCTCCCGCAGCTGTCGATAAGCCGACTGAATACCTGTTCGAATCTCATCGAGAGCATTGTCACACTCTACTGGGTCAGCGGACTTTTTCTGCAATATTTCAAATCGACTTATCTGTATTTTGGTATATGAAAGCGACTGGGCCAGTGAGTCATGTAGCTCACCGGCAATAGCAGCGCGCTCTTCCATCAATGCCAAACGATGCAACTGAATATGTCGGTTTTCA
>CAYNZI010000632.1:0-2227 GCA_964401565.1 uncultured Spongiibacteraceae bacterium | reverse complement strand
GGTGTTCGGTCACGAACCCAATTGGCCCAGCGGGCCGGAATTGAAGTAAAGCGGGGTATTCTCGTGGACCGACTGCTGCAAACTTCGGCCGACAATATCTATACTCTTGAGGACTGTGCAGAAGTGGCAGGGCATATGCTAGTGTTTGTTGCACCCCTGATAGTGGCGGCCCGAGCTTTGGGTAAAACCTTGGTGGGAGAACCCACTGAAGTCAGCTACCCTGCGTGCCAGTGACCATTAAATCCCGCCCCGCCTGATGGTGGTTAGCCTGGTGTCTCCAGAAACAGTAGGGGAGTGGGAAATTAACGAGGAGGGCAATAATGTGGTGGCAGGGCTTCGCGCCGCCGACGGTAGCGTGTTCTGGTTTGCGCTCACCGGTGATGGCGTCAAGGAGAAAGTGCGCCTTCAAAAAGAACTACCGTCCATTTTAGCCTAAGGCTGGTCCCGATCAGGACTCCAAAATCAGCGTAACCGACGAGGCCAGAAGACCTTTTTTAGAAGATGATCTAAGTGTGCGGGTACCGATGTCGCTACCGAATATTACCATTGCTGGGCGCAGAGTCTCAAAGAGTAGGAATAGTGTTTTATTTACCGCTTGAGCGAACTTCGCCCAGCCTTAAAGTCTCTATTGAGGGTATATATGTTCGATTTTACGAGTTACAACGATACGTCTCTCGAAGGTAAGAAATTTGACGTTATCGTGGCAGGGGCTGGCCACAATGGCCTAACTTCTGCGTGCTACTTGGCCAAGAGTGGTCTCAAAGTGTTGGTAATTGAAGCTCATGATACGCCTGGTGGTATGACAGCCACAAACCCTATGATACCGGAAGCTCCGGAGCATATCATTAACGAAGCCTCCATCCATGCGTCTTTGTTCAGGTTGTCACCCATCGATGCCGAGTTGGAGCTATCCAGAAAATTTGGTTTGCGTGAGCGGCAGATTGATCCCTGCCATATCCAACTGATTTCCCCCGAGGGTAATGAGTCCTTTGCCATGTGGAATGATGCGCGGAAAACGGCGGAAGAAATTAAATACTTCTCACCGAGAGACGCTAAAGCCTGGTTGGAAATGTCTGAGGTCGTCGATGCGGCTTTTAAGATCGCTATGCCAATGATGCTCACTAGCCCGGTCAAGCCTAGTATGAAGTCTATTAGTCAGGTTGTTGGCCGTACTTTCAAGCGCTTGAAACATATTAAACCGATTATTGATCTGGTGACCAGTTCTCATGCCGGTGCTGTGGAAGAGATGTTTGAATGCGACATCGTCCGTGCCAGCCTTTTAACTGGCCTGCCCTTTATGGATTTTAAGGTGGATACCGCTGGCTTTGCCATGGTGTATCTGGCGGCCCTTCAAAGTACAGGAATTTCGATGTTCGAGGGCGGTACAGGTGCATTCCCCAGAGCGTTGATTCGCTGCCTGAAGCACTATGATGGCGAGGTGAAAACTGGCTCGCCTATAGGGGAAATGATTGTTCGTGACGGGGCCGTTAAAGGCGTCCGTTTGCAGAGCGGAGACGAAATATTTGCCGAGAAAGGCGTAGTTACTGCCTTCAGCCCGAAAATGGTTCTGAACCATATGTTGCCCGAGGGTGCACTACCAGAAAAAATGCAGAGACGCGCCAAGCGTATTCCGACTAATCAGCGTGGAGTCGGTGATTACAACCTAAATATCGCGCTCAAAGGGAGGATAGAGCCTACCCGTCATATCAACTGGCGAAAGCAGCGGGGCTGGAGTGAAGACATGCGCTTGCCGACGCTGCAGTGGCAAACCTACCAGCAGGCACTGCAAGCCTACGATGCCTGTATCCAGGGTGAAGTTCCTGAACAAATTGGAGGCTTGTCACAAATCACTTCAGCCTTTGATCCATGCTTCGCTCCTGAGGGTTGCGATACCTATTGGTTCTGGTCGGGCTTGATACCTTCACAACCTAAAGCCGATTGGGATCAGGTTCGCGATGAGATTACCGCCAAAACTGTGAAAGATGCAGCAATTATTTATGAAGGTATCGAAGACCTTGAAATTGCTCGTCGACCACTGGCGCCACCCGATATTGAGAAACGATTTCACGCGATCGATGGCTGTGTTTATCACGTTGAACCGTATTTGACTCGTTTTGGCCCAGGTCGTCCCATGTTTGGTATGGCTGGCTATAAGACCCCGATTTCAGGTTTGTACCTCAGTGGTTCCGGTACTCACCCCAGTGCGGGAATTTCCGGAGTACCTGGT
>CAYNZI010000631.1:0-2229 GCA_964401565.1 uncultured Spongiibacteraceae bacterium | reverse complement strand
GGGTGGTGATGGTGACCGGTGCCATTTCAGCTTTGAGTGAACCGTTGGCGATCGCCTTTTGTGCTCTTACGGTTGACTGTATCGCAAACTCATCCATCGCTTCACGACTAATGTTGCTATCGTTGGCTGTGCCTTGAGCGAATGAACCCATGGTTCCGCCGGTGTAGGCATCGGTTAGGCCATCGATGAACATGTGGTCTTTAATTTCTTTGTCGCCGGTGCCGATACCGCCACGGGCATTGGGTAATAGGTGCGGCGCATTTGACATGCTTTCCATTCCGCCTGCCAGTGCGATTTTTGCGGTGCCGGCCTTGATTTGATCATGGGCGAAAATTGTGGCCTGCATACCAGAGCCACAAAGCTTGTTTATTGTTACTGCCCCGGTGGTGTTAGGAATACCGGCAAGGATAGCCGCTTGCCGCGCCGGGCCTTGTTTTAACCCGGCGGGCAGCACACAACCCATGATGACTTCTTCTATGTCAGCAGGGGCAATGCCGGAGCGTTCAACGGCAGCGCTAATAGCTGTTGTGCCTAATTGAACCGCAGTTGCAGCGCTCAGGCTTCCTTGTAAACTACCCATTGGGGTGCGGGCACCACTAACGATAACAACTGAATCTTCAGACATAACTTTTTCCTGCAATTTGATAAGTATAGGGTTGGCCAATAGCCGCCAGCAAAATAGCCGACATATTTAGCCATAGCGCTCTCTCAGATACAAGACGAAGTCAGTAAATACACGGGGTCAATGAGCGGCCGGTGTCCGTTGTGTTGGCGGTTTGCGTCACGCTGTATTGTCGGTGCTACTCGTTGGTTTTCAGGTGATTTTGAACAACTTCCCACGCACAGATTGACGGTAGGAGAGAGGTGTTTGTCCCATTTTCGTTTTAAAACGCAGGCAAAAGTAGCTGTTGTCCGGGTAGCCGGATTGAGCCGCTATTTCTGAAACGGAAAGGTTGCTGGTGCGCAAGAGTTCGCGTGCGAGGTGAAGCCGGTGGTTTTGCAGATAATCTGACGCAGTGATACCTGCTGCCTTTTTGAATCGACGGTTGAAACTACGAGGGCTGAGCTGTAACTGATCGGCCAGAGAGGCAATGCTCAGGGGTGACTGATAGTTTTGTTGCAAATATTCCTGAGCTTCAATGATGATTTCATCTTTGTGGGGGCTGTTATCACGCTGTGAAAAGGCGTGCTCTCCAAAGGCGCGCCGTATTTCAGGAGAAAACTGTGCTTCGACCTGTCGGGCAATTTTTTGCCCATAGTGATCGGCGACCAAGTGAACCATAAGGTCGGCTATAGAATTGACACTACCCGCACAGAAAATAGTGTCGGCCTGAGTGATTAGGTGCTGTCTTTTCAGGTCTACCTCGGGAAAACGTTTTTCGAAAGTATCGAAATAGTACCAGTGGGTTGTTGCGGGCTTGTGGTTCAGTAAGCTCGCTTCAGCCAGAAAGAAACTGCTGGTTCCCACGGCGCAGATAGTACTTCCCTGATCAGCTACCTGAGACAGCCACGGAAGCAGCCACTGGTGCTGGCGGAGAGTGGCAATAGGATTGCGCCACAGCGATGGTAAAATGAGCAGATCTGTTTGTTTAGTAGTAGCAGGAGTCGCTGTCGACATAACGGATAAACCTCCAGCGGTGGCTATTGGCCCGATATTTTTGCCGATTATATCGATGGTGAGGGGAGGTTGTTTGCGGTTTCGAATTCTCGCCAGCTCATTGGCGGCGTTTAAAATTTCCAAGGGCAGGCTAATGCTGGTGGTCAGGCATGAGGGCAGTGCGACGAGAGAAATATGCTGCATGGCGACGTACGCTCGATTGAATGAAGGGACAGTGAATGCCTATGATGTAGGAAGTGGCCATATATTACTATTAAGTGGCGCATAAATCTTATTATTAATAAAGAGTTAGACGTAGAATACCGTTCTTCATCGATTTGTCAGTTTGAGGCTAAAAGAATGGTTCGGATTCCCGTTATTGCAGGATTTGGTGGTGTCAGTGGTGCCGGAAGGAGTTCATTTCACCATGGCTACCGGCGTTTAGTTATCGACTCTCTCGACACGGCGACCGCTGCGCAGACATACACCAGCCTCGCGGCATTGATGCAACTGGATGTTGGTGGTGGCCCGATCAGTGAACATCACAAGCATCATATGCTGGATCACACACTGATTCGCCGAGTTGAGAAAGCCCTGTTTGATGTTGATAACATAGCGTACTCTCTTATTGG
>CAYNZI010000630.1:0-2229 GCA_964401565.1 uncultured Spongiibacteraceae bacterium | reverse complement strand
TGTCGTCGCAAGATTTTTATCTTCACCTTCAACTACTACCGTGTCAGTATCGGCTGTCGCACCAAGGTTAACAGCAGCCCAATCTTCCGACGCAACTTTAAATGTTATACCAGTTCCGCCTGTTAGTGGCACTGCAATTTCATAAATACCGTTACCTTTGTAATCAAACGCATCCACCGCTCCCCAGCCGTTTAAATCGCCACGTAGGTAAACAACTGTGTCACCGTAAGGAACAACATCCGGTGCACCGGAAGTGGCGAAAGCAGAGAGCCCTACGCCTTGATCGACACCCTGTGGCTTCACAAAAACTGCAGTCGTGTATGCAGGAACCGTGAATGTACCTGTTCCAGCATCGACGTCTTCAGAAAAACTGGATCCTTGAACAGTTCCATCAACGGATCCCATTTGCGTAGCATGTAATTGAAATCCGCTGGCAGTCATTATTGTATGACTTTGTTCACTAGACGAACCATTGACCATAACCACAATAGCATCATTAGCGGGGTCAAGATCATCGAGACCAATGCCATCATCAATACTCATAACGATTACACCAGTAGTCTGATTGGAACCGATATTGTGAAAACCAACTCGAGCGAGAACATCGGCGGCGGTGGTCAATCTAAACAGTTTACTGTCTCTACGAATACTCAAGAATTCTTTAAAAACTGCAGAAGAAAACATGACATCAGACATACCTGTTTGGGTGTTAGGGCTTGCAGAAATACCGATGATCTTTTCCCAATCATTAGCATTATCTTGAGCTAATGGTAAACCAACATTCCAATTATTACCTTCCATAGTGAAATCGACGTTGTTGAACCAGTCGCCTGAATCGAAACTATTTCGATCCATGGATTTAGAACGAAGTAGATCATTTCCCATTTGCAAGAAAGGTACACCCTGACTCATTAATGGAATAGTTGCAGCAACATTTTGAATCCTCACCCTATCACTGGCTGTTACTCCAATATCAAGACCATATTGAAGTTTATCCCACAGTGTTCGGTCATCATGTTTGGAAACATAGTTGATGACATCAGCTGGATCTAGAGCATAAGCGGAAGGAAAAAAGCTACTGCCAACGGAAGCTGTATTAGAGCTGCTCTTGAGTATATAGTCGGCTAAAGTACCAGCCATACCGAGTCGCACGGTATCATGAGAATTCAGATCCCCACCCGTTTTGAAAAGTTCAGCAAAACGAACACCATCTCTTAAACGATCATTAAAGGTAGCGATTTCAGTTCCTGCCATATTCACTTGCGTCGCGTTAACAAATCCGCGACCGTCTCGTTCCCATCCTTCTCCGTAAAAGAAGGTATCCGGATCAGCGACTCGCACCGCTTCTCTCGCAGCTATCATTTGATCTTTCGAACCATGACTCATAATGTCAAATCTAAAACCATCGACGGCATACTGCGTCGCCCATTGAACAAGTGAATCTGACATAAACTTGTCCATCATGCGATGTTCAAGCGCCGTATCATTACAACAGGTCGTTTGTCGCACCCCACCCGTTTCAAGATCTAAACTATGATAATAGCCAGGAACCACTTTATCCAAGACTGATTTATCAAAAAGTCCTGCAGAGTTTGTATGGTTATATACAACATCCATATTGACTCTTAAGCCAATACCGTGAAGCGATTCAATCATAGAACGTAACTCTACGATTCGTGCAACACCATCAGCGTTGGACGCATAAATACCCTCAGGCGCATTAAAATGCTGTGGATCATATCCCCAATTAAATGAGTCATAACCTCTCATCGAATCTACTAATGCCTGCGCGTCAGTGGAAAATGTTTGATAACCTTGCAAGACTGATAAAATCGTTTCACTGTCGTCATTAACACCGCATACAGGTGCATTTTGGTTCAAAGCACATAATTCACCAACAGTACCGGCTATATCTACAGTGTTGGCAGGATCTTCACCAATCGAAGCGATATCATTAACCGGTAGCATTTGAAAATGGGTCAAACCATTTGCTGCTAAATCAGCTAAATGAGTCATTGGAACTGAGCCCGTTTCTGTGAACGCCATATATTTACCACGGTAAGCTTCAGTAGTACTTTCATCGCTGGCACTGAAATCACGCACGTGGCCCTCGTAAATAACCGCATCTTCTGGATCAACTATCGTCGGTACCACATGACCATCCCAACCTTCTGGTTTGAGATCGGCATCTGCCAGATTAGCAAATTGCGAATACAATCCATTAATCGA
>CAYNZI010000629.1:0-2230 GCA_964401565.1 uncultured Spongiibacteraceae bacterium | reverse complement strand
CACTTCAACTTAAAACTCAAGATACTTACATTTAGTGTTCGACTGCTAGAAGTTCTGCACACGACACTTGATGAACTAGGTAAATTACCGCTCAGCACGGTAATTTGCCCATCATTGTAATAGGAATCTATCCCAACACTAGAAATAATCGTACCTAATGTTATATTCGCATTCCATGGTGACTCAATCTGTAGAAATGATGAAATAACGCCTAAATTTTTGAAGTATTTATTGCCGCCGTATTGGTTAATTCGCTCCACAATACATCTGTGACCATCTATCACGCCGCCTAAAAATACCTCCAATGACCCATATCGAGAAGTAATAGTGTATGGATACGCAGTCGTTAATGTTCCGTAGATGTTTATGCCACCTTCGGCAACAACATGCTGCGCACTAATTGTTATGGAGGCAGCAGTTGCAATTTCAAGCTTGTACAGATAAGTAGAACTTTTTGCGATTAACGACTTTCCCACCCCCGTCATTTTCACCGTTGAAGAGTTGCGATTAAGCGTCCCAATCGCCGACCAGTCGAACGTACCACCAGTTGTCAAAGTGCCATCGCCTAACGAAACAGTCGTCCCAGCAAAAGTAACATCGCCAGAAATAGCATGGTTTAAGTCATCTTGCGAGGAATCGAGGTGACCAGTGTACGCCGATGTTATAGTAATAGAAGCGACATCAACAGCTACATCCATACGGCAATCTGCTGTTGATGTACCGTCAAACACCACAGCGTCACTTGCGCCTGGAAGAATGCCACCCCAGTTAGCAGCATCTGACCATAGCCCACTTCCAGCCCATGTTAATGTTGCCATCTACTCAAGTTCCTTCGAGGGATCAATTTCCTCTTTGACTAGTTGAATCGATGCGCGAAAAAACATATCCTCATCTACCGGTGGCTTTTCAATCCATGATCTAATACGCACGCCAAGCTTGGCCGCATTCTCGATGAGGATATTTTGTCGCTCGGCGGTTAGGTTTTCGTCGAGTACACCAAGGATAACCAGGGGGATCTGGTGCTTTTTTACCGACTTCCTCTGTGTCAGCTTCTTGCCTAGCTCGGCCATTTATTCACCGCCTTTATTTTCCTGCTTTTGCGCAAACTTCAGTCAATCGTATACAATTGCTTTTTGACACACGGCTATTAGTTACGTGACCCGTGCTTAGAGTTCGATCGATACTGTCGACGCTCTTCACTATCTCGCATTGATTCTCGACAGTCTCATCGAGAAATTTTATGTGCGCCGTCACCAACGGATTAAGAAAACAAAACAAAAGCCAATACAAGATAGCACCACCGAACACCCCACCGATACCAGCTTGAATAACAGACTTTGCGGCATGTTCACTTACTTCTTGCATTTTCACCGTCGTCGTCCTCGTTTGAAAAATCGTCGAATTGGCCGATTTCTCAACACTCGCCGAACCGGCATGCGACGCAAACGCTTAGCCGAGCCTATCTCGGGGCCGGCCATCGGCTGCATGACTTTGCTCACCGCAGCTTTGGCCACTTGCCGCACAGGCTGTTGGTTCAAAAAGCATTGCCCGTTTGCACATGGAGAGCCGCTAAGGACCATCATCACAATGATTGAATTCATCGGTTTTTCTCTTTCTTCATTGGTTGGGAGAAATTTTCACGCCTATCGGGAAAGTCTCCCCTTTGATTGTTATTTCTAAATGAACACCATTTCGATAACTATCAAGTACAGAAAGGGCTGTTCTACTGATTTCGCTTACTTGCGTCTCTATCAAACTAATCGCTCGATGACCGTGTTCGATAAGTTCAGGCAGTTTGCGAGGTGACATTTTGTTGGTCTCAAATGATTGTCGGTAAAGATTCTTTCCATCGCCTTAGAGCAACATGTCTTTCAACAACTCGACCCTTCAAATTAGTCGTTTCCCAATACCCGACTACTTCCATTATTTTTGCTGGGGAAGAAGCTAAATCGTTCGCATTCCCTAGCCGCATCATTGAGCCAAGCACTATTTCCCGGTCGACGTAAACAGTTGCATCCGTTGTTATGGTCGCCGATTCCGATTCGAGTTGTCGGTTGTCGTGTTCCCACCTACAGCGAATCGGAATAGGCGGTTTTACTTTAGGCTCTCCGTTGCGGTCTGGGCCGGAGAATTCCCACAATACAGCATGCTGTTTCAAATTGAGCCGCTTTTTGTGGCTTGTCATTATGTGTACCCTGTGCCTAGCCAAGTAATGCTTGCAACTTTTCTT
>CAYNZI010000628.1:0-2230 GCA_964401565.1 uncultured Spongiibacteraceae bacterium | reverse complement strand
TGCGAGCAAAACTGGTGGAGGCCGAAGCAATGGTCCCCATGGCGATGGCCGAAGCGCTGCGTTCCGGCAATATCGGCGTAATGGATTATCTAAACCTTAAAAATATACAATCAGACACGGCAATGCGTAAATCCATATCAAACGTAACTGATAATAAGGACGATCCCAACAAAGGCGGCATATAAATGAACAACGCCTTTTTAAAGCGCCTCGAAGCAGAGTTGTCCAATCCTAGACAGTTCGTGCAACTGCTCATCGGCGGTGAAGTACTCTCATTGCGCACAGAACAAGGTCCCCTAGCGCGTATTTGGGGTCCAAACCCCAATCCCAATAGACAATTCACAAAAACACAGCGCCCCAGACAACGCGCCGACGGAGATTGATTTTTTGGACGAAAATTTTTCAAAGATCATTTACGCAATTCTGGCGCTACTGTTCTGGCTGGGACCGTCGTTACTCAAGTTGCTCAAAAAGAAGGGATTAGCTCCCGCCGCCAGGCAACGCAAACCGCAGCAACCCGCTGACCCTTTTGCCAACATGGTTATTCCCAACGATCCAATTATTGACGATCGTGATGAGACCTACCCTACCGATGAGCAACTACAAGATCTTTTGACAAAAATGAACGCATTAAAGTTGCAAATTGATGATCTGAATGTCGCCTGTAAAATGCATCTCACCGCATCGTCCATACTCCCTATCATCCAGACAAAGTGCACCTCAACGCTCCAGGAACTGAATCTTAAGATCAACTCGAATGACAAACTGACCAGCCACGGAGCTGATCAGATAAACGCCGGACTATACAAACTTGAAAGGCGCATAAACACTCTCAATACAATAGTAGCTCAGCGAACACGCCCGGATACCGGCCACACGATCAATGCCTTCGACGAGGTAATACAAAGTAGTCTGTCGCCACTTTTGCTTCACACTAGACGCATGAATACAGGCTTGAAAGATTTCTACGGAATAGCCGCTATTAACACACCGGAGCTAAGCTCAAGTGACGCAGGGATATCCATGGTCCTTGTAGATCCCGAGATGCAAACACAGACCTCCGCTTGGACAGAGCTGACCTCCAATTCGGCACAGACATTTTTCAATAACCTCACCCAGGGAAAACGACAGGTTTATTCTGAGGTTGGGTTGCCAGACGCAAAATCAACGATCGCTTATTTTTTGACCACCGGCCGATTATCGCCAAGCGCACTTGCTGCTTGGTGGCTCCCGGAGATTTTCGCCGATACAGTTGCCTCGCTCCAACTGGGTCCGGGTTTTGCCGCCAGTCTTAGTACCTATATTGTCCGAAGCAACAACAACGAAAATGCATTCACCGCTGAAATAGACAACAACCTGGAGATAAGCCCAATTCCAAATCACCTGCGCATGAACATTGCATGCATCGTTTTAAGACGAATGGGCTATGCAAAAGAATCTGAAACGCGATTCAATAACTGGAACACAGCCGTAGGAACCCCAGAAAATATCATTCTGAAAACCGGCAGATTCGCAGATATGCTGCTGCCCACAGAAAAAATACTGAAGGCAATTGAAGCTACAGTGAACGCTCTGCTGGATCGACCTTTGAGCATCCTGGGAGGATACCCCTTAGCACAGATCCCAGAATTGCTGGCGAATGAACACTCCATTGCAAAGGCAAAGAAGCTCGCCCGAATATTAAAGATAAAGTCAACCATTAGCACCGATCCCCTGACAGCACTCTCAGCCATGGCCCTGGCGATAGAAGCCAACCCCCAATATGAAAGAAGAATCAAGGAAGCAGCCATCGAAATTATTCTGGGTGAAACACAACACAATGCAGTAACACCACACTCTTTACCGACAAATACAAGTAACCTTAACGAACGATTCGCCTCTTCCAATTTCTGGGTCAAAGCTGTAGCCACCTCGGCTCTATTGTCGCGAAATCGTTAATATGGAAGCTGCTGAAGAACACTTTTATTCTTCGGGCAATGCTGATAAGATACTTATCTGATTCAACTTCGACACTAAACACGCGAAGATTATTGAGCATATTTACCCCAAAGGAGAACAGAAAATGACCAGAATTCTTTTTATTGCAGCTTTAATAGCTTTAATGAGCGCCCTTGGATTTATAGCCTGCGGTGACGACGACAACAACGGAACATCCGACGGAGATACCGACGGAGATACCGACGGAGACACCGATGGAGACACCGATGGAGATACCGACGGAGATACCGAC
>CAYNZI010000627.1:0-2240 GCA_964401565.1 uncultured Spongiibacteraceae bacterium | reverse complement strand
GTATAATCCGCGCCAGTTGAAGTGTGGGCTCCCTCTAATATAGATAGTAACGCGCTTCGCGGTAGTGGTTTTTCTGTGATATTAAGAGCCGTGACTAATATTTGTAAAGGTAGATAGCGTTGGCAACCAGCCCCCGCTACCAAATACCAGAGGCTTACCTTAACCGGTAGGCCTTTTTTATTGCCTCGTTAGAATACCTCGACTCCAGCGCTTTCAACCAGTAGCGCCCACCTGCGTACTTGTAAACTAAGTTTTACACTTGGTATATCGTCACCGCGATATCGCCATGTTACTATTTCGTAATGAACCCATACCACTAACGTTCGAATCATTTCTTCTGGCCATCGTTAGCCGCCTATTGCGGTCGATAGGTATAGGTATAGGTATAGGTTGAGTAGACTTTCCCACACGGAACAAAATAGAAAAATCATAACCACTTGAGTTTGGAGACTAATATGAATGCAGATATTGAAAAAATTATGGAACAGGCACCCGCTCTCGTCATTGCCTACGGCACCCAACTAGTGATGGCTATACTTATATTCCTAATAGGAAAATGGGTTGCTAAAATCATCTCCAATGCAGTCGTTCGGGGAATGGACAAAAAGGACGTTGATAAAACTATCAGCAGCTTTGTCGGCAGTCTTCTCTATTCCGCCTTATTTGCGTTTGTTATTATCGCAGCACTTGGACAACTAGGCATTCAAACGGCCTCTTTTGTAGCCATCATCGGTGCCGCCGGTCTAGCCGTTGGTTTCGCCTTGCAAGGATCACTGTCAAATTTTGCCTCTGGCGTTCTACTCATTCTGTTTAGACCCATACGCAGTGGTGACTTTGTTGAAGCCGCGGGCGAAGCAGCCATAGTCGATCAGATAGGTATCTTCAGCACCACCATGAAAACAGGTGACAACAAGGTTATTATTGTACCCAACTCTAATATCATGGGTGGCAATATCACTAACTATTCACTTGAAGCAACACGTCGGATTGATATGGTTATTGGCATTGGCTATGATGCCGATATTCGCAAAGCGAAAGAAGTTCTCGAAGACATTATTAGCAAAGAAGGACGAGTACTTAAAGATCCCGGCACTACCATTGGCGTTGCTGAACTTGCAGACTCCTCCGTTAATTTTGTGGTTCGCCCCTGGGTCAACTCTGGTGACTATTGGCCCACTAAATTCGCACTTTTAGAAACGATTAAAATGCGTTTTGACGAGGAAAATATCAGCATCCCATTCCCTCAAATGGATATTCATCTTCAAAAGGATTAAAGAATGACCATGTTTAAAATCTCTCCCCTGCTGGTAGCTGTGATTGTAGCAACCAGCAGCGCCCAGCTTTACGCAGCAGACACCGACAGTAATTCGCTGTGGTCTGGCGACGCTGAGTTCGGTTACGTTGATACATCTGGAAATACTGAAGAAACGACAATTAAAAGCCGGGCGGAAGCCAATCGCGAAAAAGACGAATGGCGTTACAATATAACGTTTGATTCATTAAACTCTGAAACGAGTGGCGAGCGCTCTGCCGAAAAATACTTTTTGTCTAATCGGTTAGCGTACCAGTATAACGACAACAATTTTGTTTTTGCTTATGCTTCATACGACGATGATCGCTTTAGCGGCTTTGAGCATCAAGCTACTGTCGCTGCGGGCTGGGGACGCCGTTTGCTCAATAACGACGCAATGCGGTGGGACGTAGAAATCGGACCGGGTTACCGTATTAGCAAGGTTGACGATGACGCTATCGGCGAAGATTCTGACGAAGCGATAATCAGAGGATTTACACAGTATTCGTGGGATTTCAGTGAAACTGCCAATTTCAGCCAGTCACTCAATGTTGAAGCAGGCTCTGACAATACAATCAGTAAATCAATTACGGCACTGAAAGTTCAGATCATTGGCTCACTTGCGTTAAAGCTATCGTACACCATTAAATACACCGAGGAAGTACCTGCAGCAACAAAACATGCAGACACAGAAACAGCAGTAACTGTGGTTTATTCTTTCTAGGCACCCTCTGCCTTTAGCGCTAAAGGCATTTCAAGCATCAGCTCCCCCTGTTACCTGACTATGACGTGTTTTTATTCGACATCAGTCATATTCGCCTCTTTTTCATTCATCATCACTCCCAGCACCAACTCTGCTGCCGAGTCGATATAATCGACGAAGCGCTCGTATTCCGCATCATCAAGCTTTCTCAATTCATCGTATTTACGATAGACATTAAGAAAACGA
>CAYNZI010000626.1:0-2246 GCA_964401565.1 uncultured Spongiibacteraceae bacterium | reverse complement strand
TCACTCTGGAGCCTAACGACCCCCAATCACTGGCCACACTCTGCGGTCAATTTGACGAACATCTTCGTCAAATTGAACAGCGGCTGTCCGTTGATATTCGCAATCGCGGTAATCTATTTGAAATACGGGGAGAGACTCTCGCCGTCAAAGCAGCAAGGGAAGTCCTTAAAAGTCTCTACCTGGAAGCACTCGAAGGGGTTAGTTTGAACGCAGAAACCATTCATTTAAATCTCCAGCAATCCGGCATCGAAACGCTGCAAGATTCGTCGCCCACAAGCTCAGACAGCGTAGCGCCAATGGTGCTCATTCATACTAAAAAAGCGACCATCAAGCCTCGCGGAACAAACCAGCAAGGCTATGTACACGCAGTCATGAACAACGATATAAATTTTGGCATCGGTCCAGCGGGCACCGGGAAAACCTATCTGGCAGTTGCCTGTGCGGTACAAGCACTAATGAATGAAGAGGTGCAGAGAATTCTACTGGTAAGACCTGCGGTAGAAGCCGGCGAAAAATTGGGCTTTTTGCCAGGAGATTTAGCACAGAAAATTGATCCGTATTTACGTCCTCTGTATGACGCTCTCTATGAAATGCTCGGCGTCGATACCGTCACCAAAATGATCGAGCGCAATATTATCGAGATTGCACCTCTTGCTTACATGCGAGGTCGCACTCTAAACGATTCGTACATCATCCTCGACGAAAGCCAAAATACGACCAAAGAACAAATGAAAATGTTCCTGACTCGTATCGGTTTTGGCTCAACGGCCGTGATTACTGGAGATGCCACCCAAATTGATTTGCCCCGCGGAGTTCAATCGGGCCTAACGCATGTAATCCGTGTACTCGACAATATCGAGGGTATCAGTTTTACCTATTTTCAATCCCGCGACGTCGTCAGACACCCGCTGGTACAGAAAATTGTCGAAGCCTATGAATCCTGTGACGGCGAACTAAAATCAATACAGCCCAAGCCTCTCCACAGTCAATCCGGCGATAACAAACCAACATGACAATGGTGGCTGTAGACATACAAATTGCCAGCGAGGATGACGATCATCCTCCCCCGGCCGCCTTCGAACAATGGGTGAAAGCAGCGGTTGCCTCTCACAAAGATGACGTCGAACTGACCGTTAGAATTGTCGATGAAGAGGAAAGCCGACATCTCAACAATAGCTATCGCGGTATCAACAAGCCGACCAATGTGCTGTCATTCCCAGCCGAACTACCCGATCATATTGATCTTCCCCTATTGGGCGATCTGGTTGTTTGTGCACCCGTCGTTGCCAAAGAAGCGATTGAGCAGAATAAACCAGCGCTCTCCCATTGGGCTCATATGGTTGTCCATGGAACATTACATCTACTGGGTTACGATCATATTGACGATAGTGATGCCGAGAAAATGGAAGCGTTAGAAATAGAGATTTTGGCATCGCTAGACATCCCGAATCCCTATAGTATTGACAACAAATCAGCCAACCACCCAAACCTATACCTCTAGGAGGATTGAACACAAAATCATGACCGACGACCATGGCACTGAGCCAAACGAAAAATCCTGGCTCGAAAAAATAACCCACGCATTTTCTTCTGAGCCAAAATCTCGTAAAGATCTCCGTGAAATACTCGAAATAGCGCAAAATAACGACGTTATCGATAGTGATGAGCTCAATATAATCGATGGCGCAATGCAGGTTTCCGAAATGCAAGTGCGGGAAATCATGGTCCCTCGCACGCAGATGACAGTGATCAAGGCGGACCAACCACTAAGCGAACTCCTGCCGCAAATCATTAAGTCAGCTCACTCTCGCTACCCGGTCATCGGCGAAAATACCGATGAAGTACTGGGTATATTATTGGCGAAAGATCTACTAACTCAAATTTTAGAAAACAATGCCGCTGAATTTGATATCACCCAGCTACTGCGTCCAGCCACCGTGGTCCCCGAAAGTAAGCGCCTCAACGTGCTGCTGCGGGACTTTCGGGAAAACAGAAACCATATGGCCATGGTCATTGACGAGTACGGTGGTGTTGCAGGCCTGGTGACCATTGAAGACGTGCTGGAAGAAATTGTCGGTGAGATTGAAGATGAACACGATGTTGAACAGGACTCTTTTATAAAGAAACTGGCTGATAATGACTACATCGTGAAAGCACTGACGCCTATTGATGACTTTAATGACGAATTTAATACCCATTTTAGTGACGAAGAATTTGACACAATAGGGGGTATTATTTTGCAAAAA
>CAYNZI010000625.1:0-2246 GCA_964401565.1 uncultured Spongiibacteraceae bacterium | reverse complement strand
GCATGATGGCGCGCAATTTATCCGAGTAAAGAATACTAAAATGATGAGAACACCTGAACTATCGCGATATGCCGTTAATAATACTGAGTTGTCAGTGTTTGAGTGGAACAGTCAGCTTCGAGGCCAAAGGCCGACAGTTGTCTTCGCTCATGCCACCGGTTTTCACGCACGTTGCTGGGACCAGGTGATTGCTCAACTGGATGATTGCTATGTTATCGCCGTTGATCAGCGAGGCCACGGCCGCAGCGCGAATACGCCCTTTGAAACATGGGGAGACTTTGGCGACGATTTGGTTGGGTTGTTAGAAAAAATGGAGATAAGCCAGGCGGTGGGTGTTGGGCACTCGATGGGGGGGCATACAATGGTGCAAGCGGCGGCGAAAAATCCGCAACTGTTTAGCCGGCTTCTGCTATTAGACCCCGTCATCATGCCGCCTGAACGTTACCAAGCTCCGCAGGACGGATGGACGGGGTCGGCTGCGGATCACCCAACAGCAAGGCGGCGTAATCAATTCAATTCCGTTGAAGACATGGTTCAACGCTTTTCCGGACGCGAGCCCTATTCACTATTTACTCCCGAAGCGTTTCACGACTATTGTCAGTATGGATTGGTAGAAAATAGTGATCTCGAGGAAGGGGGGTTGGTATTGGCTTGTCCTCCGGCATTCGAGGCATCTATTTATATGACGTCGATGAGTATGGACGACATTCTAAAATACCCTCCTACGATTGAAATCCCGGTAACGGTCGTACGTGCGATGGCGCCTGACGGTCCACGTGATGTCATGACCTTTAAGTTCTCTCCGACGTGGGAAGGGCTGGCAGATATTTTTCCCAATGGACGAGATATTCATCGTCAGGATCTAACGCATTTTATACCGCTGGAAGACCCGTCGATGGTTGCCGAATTGGTTAACGACATGCTTCAAGAGAGTGATTGTTAAGGACCCAAAGTCGGTATTAAATTGTTTGCTCAGCCGAGATTTATTTCTATTGACGCCTTGTTAGCGGCACCTTTAAGCGTTTAGCAGTGGCATAACTCACGGTGGTGTGATTTTAGACTCAGCTTGTCGTTAAACCGCGAATGTCCTGATAAAACTTATCCTTGATGGGACTGCTATTAGCTTCTGTGTAAATGAGTGTCAGTACGGGGATAGTCACTAACGGAATAATTGTGGCTGAAAAAGTAGGGTCCTGCCATTCTCCCATCGATTGACACAATTCATACCAAAACTGCGGGAAACCGCCAGCCAGTGAATTGTTAGAGTCCTCAAATAACGTATTCAGCCCCCAGTGTAATAGTCCGCCGCCATAACCTGCAAGTATTCCGTAAAATGCAGCTTTTTCGGATGTCTTTTTCCAGTAAAAAATGAAGGCAATGGCAATGGCGGGTGGCACAACCATGGCGTAGCCCAGCAGAAGCAGTTGTAGTACCGATGTTATACTCGCTTTCCAGGCGATAGTCGTGGCAGTTAGCCCATATAGCACAGTAGTTATTTTGTAAGCACGCAAACGTTTTTCACCAGACCAGTTTTTAGATTGGGGAATCCAGTCATTAACAAACATGGTCGAACTGCTTAGCAAAATCGGGGCGCCCGATGAGATGAGTGCACCAAGGATCGCCGCCAGTGCTATACCGCCTATCAGTGGCCCGGTATCAGTCGCTAAACGGGTAATGTATTGATATCCGCTCAAGCCACTCTCCGGCCCATACTTAGCCAGTGCTTCAATACCGATAAAGCCTGCCAGTAATGGCATGAGTGCGGCCAGAATCCCTGCCAGAAAGAAACCAGGCAACAAGTCTTTTTCTGAGCGTGCCGACGAGGAGTAATTGACATAGACTGATGCGGCTGGGGTGTGTAGCGTGGCGGAAAAAAACAGCGCGATAATGGTCACCCACCCAATACCACTAAAACTCCACCAGGAGCGTTGATCGATATTGGCGGCGACCAAGGCAGCATCCGCTTGCGCTTTAAGATTAGTCCATCCTCCCATATCCCTCATAGCCACATAACCGACTAATGCCAGGCCAAAAATAATGACCGTGCAGTGGATGATATTGGCTATTCCGGTGCCCTTTAAACCGCCGGTGGCGGTAGATGTTAATATGACTATGCCCCCTAAATAAACGCTGAAAACAAAGGGTAGGCCGGTTACTGCGCTGACAATAGAGCCTATGACGAACGGCTCGATGATATTGATGATCAAATATTCTGTTTGCACGCATAAGCTGGTGAGCCATTGACA
>CAYNZI010000624.1:0-2250 GCA_964401565.1 uncultured Spongiibacteraceae bacterium | reverse complement strand
CAGGGCGACCCCGGCGGATCACTGATCGGCGTGGCTAGTTTGGCGGCTATTGAAGGTGCCGCTCACAATCAACATTATGCCGCCAGTAAAGGGGCGGTCGTTTCAGCGATGAAATCCTGCGCTGTCGAATTCGGTCGACATGGAATTACCGCCAACTCGGTATTGCCAGGCTGGATCGCAACCGATATGACAGCCGGCTCGCAAGCATTTGAAGTATTCACACGAAAAGTGATCTCACGTGTACCCATAGAGCGACGCTGGGGAAAACCTGAAGAATTTGGCGGTGTTGCTGTTTATCTTGCATCCAGTGCTGCAAGTTTTCACAGCGGTGATTCTTTTGTTATCGACGGGGGGTATTCCGTATTTTAACGGAGTCTCAATGCCATACCTGCAAGAACGTGCCTTTAAGTTCGGCACCTCGTCTAATCGTTAACTCACGGCGCCTGCAGGTCACTAATTGGGTGGCGACAATGACTAACCAGCGTAATTAACAAGGGGAATACCTTATGACAGTTTCACTTTATGACATGACCGTGGGCACTTATCAGCAAATTCTCGGGGCAGTCGACGGATTTCTGACCAAGACACGTGAGCATTTTGATGATGATAAAAGCAGCTTAGACGAAATAGTCAGCACGAGGTTGCACGACGACATGCTGCCCTTCGAGTTTCAGCTAAAATCCACCATTTATCAGGCTATAGGGGCCATTCGAGGGGCACAAAAAGGAGCTTTCAGCCCGCCGCCGCCATCACCTGATTCAGACTTCGACGAGCTGTGCGATCTGGTTAAACAAGCATTGGCAGAGCTTAAAACGGTCACGCCGGAGGAAATTAGCCAGCTTGAAGGCAGTGATGTTCGATTCGCTATTGGCGACCAGGGCATTGATTTTCTCGCTGAAGATTTTTTGCTGACATTTGCTCTACCCAACTTTTACTTTCACGCCGCGACGACTTACGACCTTTTGCGAATGAAAGGTGTGCCCCTGGGTAAGCGTGACTTCCTGGGTCAGATGCGCCTTAAAGGATAGTGTTATGCCGCCATTACCACTGAAAGGAATTAAAGTCGTAGAGTTTTCGACCATGATTACTGCATCACTGGCCGCTATGATGATGGCGGAACAGGGCGCTGAAGTTATTAAAGTCGAACCCATTGAACTGGGCGACCCGATGCGCTATTTGGGCACGGGTAGAGACGACTTGTCCGGTTTATTCGCCAATTGTAATCGCGGCAAGCAATCCATTCGTATTAATTTAAAGTCTCCTCAGGGCAGGGATATCGTTGCAACTATAGTTCAGGGGGCAGATGTCCTTATCAACAATTTTCGACCCGATGTGATGGAAAATCTTGGGCTTGGCAGCGAGCTTATGCGGGCCACCCATGAGCGACTCATTTACGTTGCCATTTCAGGGTTTGGTACCGAGGGGCCAATGAGAAATGCCCCGGCTTACGATCCAGTAATCCAGGCAAGAGCAGGGATTGCCAGTCTCCAAGGCCAGCAAAGCGCGGCGTTCATGCGCACCCTAATGTGTGACAAGATAACGGCATATACGGCTAGCCAAGCGACTACCGCCGCTTTATTTCAACGAGAACGCAGTGGCAAAGGCCAGCATATCGATATTTCTATGCTCGATGCCAGCTTGTCTTTTATTTTCCCTGACGGATACATGAACCACACCTTGCTGGATGACGATGTCGAGCAGAAGCCGCTGTTAGCCGATCAAATATACACACCGATTGTGACTGCCGATGGAACCTTGACTGTCTCAACAGCAACGCAGCAACAACGCAGTGGTGTCTTTCGGGCCGTCGGCCGAGTCGACTTGATCGACGACCCGCGATTCAATAACCTAAACGCGATGTTACTAAATATGGAAGCCTACCAGCAAATCATGGCAGACGCCTTTGCCGCCCTCGATACTGATGACGCGATAAAACGACTGGAAGACAATGATGTGCCTTGTGCCTTGTGCCAAGTGCCTAACGGCCGATGAAGTCATCGATGATCCCCAGCTTGCCGCCACTCAATCATTCACAACAATTACTCACCCCAAAATGGGCAAATTGCGAGTCATGTTACCCGCCGCCAAATTCCAGGGCGTTCGTGCTGAGCCAGGATCGCCCAGCCCCAGCCACGGTGAACACACTCAGGCGGTATTGGAGTCAATCGGAATTAACCCCGACACCATCCAAGAACTTCGAACAGGTGGTGTGATCGGCTATTAAAAAAATAAGCATGAAGGAAACACACA
>CAYNZI010000623.1:0-2256 GCA_964401565.1 uncultured Spongiibacteraceae bacterium | reverse complement strand
CTTCCAGCAAAGTAACAACTGAGTAGCAGGCGAACACTGTTGTCACTGATGCGACAAAAAACCCCAACAGAATAAACGTCAACCAGACATGTGTCCGAGTATTCTGCTTTAGTATTCCCGGAAGAAACGACAGCAATATCACCATTTGAATTCCCCATACCACCACGTTAGGATTTCGATCGCAGCTAGGCCAAACCAATGTTCCCAATGTAATCATCAACAGGAAGAGAACATAATTTGCCAGTACGCATAAGCGACTCCGGCGGGCCAGTACTTCATATTCGACAGTCATTTAATAACTCTACTTAGTTAATCTCAAAGCCAGGCTAGCCACTCTCTTACCCAGCGCCTGGCACAGTGAAGACTCGTCTATATCTAATTGACGATCATTATTTTTTCCCGCCATGTGACTGGCTCCATAAGGTGTCCCTCCAGATGCCGTATTCATTAACGCTGCCTCGCTATAGGGTATTCCAACAGTGACCATGCCGTGATGCAATAGCGGCAACATCATTGACAGCAGTGTAGACTCTTGGCCGCCATGCAAACTGGAGGTTGAGGTAAACACTGCCGCCGGCTTGTCAATCATTGCCCCGCTCAGCCACAAACTAGAGCTACTGTCGACGAAGTACTTCATTGCAGCGGCCATGTTGCCAAATCGTGTCGGGCTTCCCATAACCAGGCCCGCACAGTTTTTCAAATCGTCCATGCTGCAGTAAAGTGGTCCATCAGCAGGTATATCATCTTCCACGGCTTCGCAGTTAGCTGACACGGCAGGTACTGTCCTGATTCTGGCTTCAATACCTGTGACTTGCTCAACACCGCGCGCGACCTGCCTTGCCATCTCAGCAACCGATCCGTGACGACTGTAATACAACACTAATACATAAGGAGATGTCATTATCGACTCATATCAACGTTAATACATGTTCAGGGGGCCGACCGATCACAGCCTTCCCCCCCTTCACCACAATTGGCCGCTCTATCAGTTTGGGATGAGCTGCCATCATGGCCACTAAATAATTCTCATCCAGATCCATATTATTCAGCCGATTATCCTTGTAAGCATCTTCGCCTTTGCGAAGTAATGCTCGCGCAGGAATACCCAGCTTTCTCAACAGATCTTCTATCTCGTTCTTCGCCGGTGGGTTTTCCAGATAGTGGACAATTTCCGGGGTTATCCCATTATCTTCCAACAACTGTAACGTTTGTCGAGACTTGGAACAGCGTGGATTGTGGTAGATGACGAAATTGCTCATAATGTCCTCTTTGCGATTACTGGGTATACTGCTGCGAATTATATACCAATGAAAGCAAAATCGTGGCGATTATCAGGACACTTCTTCCATGCCCATGGCTGACAATATAGACAACGGACTAATCACCAGTAAGTGGCTGCAATGGCGGTACTGGCTAAAACTGGTCGTATATATCCAACAACACTACCTGGCCGATGGCTGCAGCCATAGCGCTGCGGCACTGACCTACATGAGTTTGTTCGCATTAGTGCCGTTACTGACAGTAATGTACGCTATTTTATCGGCTGTGCCAGCGTTCCAGGAAGTCGGGTTACAGATACAGTCGATTGTTTTCGACAATTTTGTCCCATCCACCGGTCAGGAGGTTGAGAATTATCTCAAGGAGTTTTCCGTACAGGCTAGAAAGCTAACCGGCGTAGGTGTGGCATTCCTCGGCGTCACCGCCATACTGATGTTGAAAAATATCGAAAAAACGTTCAATGCTATATGGAAAACCAGGGACAATCGCCGTGGTCTTTCCAGTTTTTTGCTGTACTGGGCAATTTTAAGTCTCGGGCCGCTCTGTATTGGACTCGCGCTCGCTATCAACACATATTTAGTTTCGCTAAAAGTGATGTTTGATCAGGTCGACGTCATTGGTATCGGCCCCTATATACTGCGACTAATGCCTTACCTCCTAACATCAGCAGCCTTTACTTTGATTTTCGCCGCCGTGCCAAACTGTAGAGTTCCTATAAAACATGCTTTTATTGGCGGCCTGATTACCGCATTAGTTTTTGAAGTCGCAAAACAACTTTTTGGCGGTATCGTTGCCAACACCAGCTATCAGAATATCTACGGGACATTTGCGGCCCTACCCTTATTTTTACTGTGGATTTACTTATCATGGCTGATTGTGCTGGCGGGAGCTGAGCTGGTTCACGCGATAAGCGGGTTCAACGCTCTGGGAGATGAAAATTACAGCGATATGGTGTTAACGCTCGCTGTTCTCGAATTA
>CAYNZI010000622.1:0-2262 GCA_964401565.1 uncultured Spongiibacteraceae bacterium | reverse complement strand
CAGGCTGCGTCGTGGCAATCTCTACTCCTTCGCTGAAACCATTGGTGCCACAAAAATTGCCTTGGGTCATCACCGCGACGACATTGTAGAAACGTTTTTTTTAAATATGTTCTATGGCAGTCGGTTAAAAGCTATGCCTCCTAAATTACGATCAGACGATGGCCGTAATGTGGTTATACGGCCATTAGCCTACTGTAAGGAAAAGGATCTAATTGCCCTTGCAGAGCACAAAAAGTTTCCGATTATTCCATGTAATTTATGTGGGTCGCAGGAGAACATGCAGCGACAGAATATAAAATCCATGCTGCATGACTGGGAAAAACAGCATCCCGGTCGTATACAGAGTATCTTTAAGTCAATCCAGAATGTATCGCCAAGCCAGTTGGCTGATGTAAACCTCTTTGATTTTGTCAATCTTCCCCTCGATAGAGGGGGGGATAGAGGTAAATATGAATATGAGGAGGCTGTCGTTAGCTCATCCAGCCTGCAAACAGGTGTGGATTTTATTGATGCGATGAATGTTTAGTAGTCGTTCATGTTGAAGTTAACATCTCAATTCTAAAATTGACCTCAAGTCATTTTTTATACTGTCTTGAGGTTAATTCACCTTTTTCTTGTACGGTTTTGTTGGATTGACATTTTCTAACTCTGAGTTTTGCTAGTTCTGCCTTGGTCTCTTTAGTCTGGGTTCCTCGCTTAATCTTTGGTCTTGAATTTAAGTCTAGAGGAATGTGGATCATTTTTGATCCATCGAACGGTGCTTGGATTAATTTGACGTCAATTTTTCTCAGAACATCGTCCGCCGCTCTTACTTATACCCTCTAAGAACCGTATGGCGCGTTGAATAGCTGATTGTATGTTGCCCTTTCCCTTTCCCTTGTTTCAGGTCAGATAGTTAATTCTCCCCGTCATTATCGTTAGAACGCTTGTTACCCCGACAAGTTGGCCCGAATTATGCTTTTCACTTTATCAAACGGCTTAGTGCTGTTGAATTGTCAATTTGTTGTCGACACTTGGTATCACCGGACGCCGTGTATTTGCGGATACCGGACGAGTGTCATTAGTTTGACTGTAGACCTACCGCTGGGTAATTGGGGAAACTGAAGATGATCACTAATCGAACCGATATAAATAGTGTGTTAACGCAAATGCGGGAGATGAAATCGCAGGCAATGGGTAGTGCTGACATTCAGCCACGATCCGATGTGGAAGCGGCATTGCGAGTAGGTGGCGATTCTAATCAGATTGCCGGTGCTGCAAAAGGCCCGCAGTTTGGCGATATGTTTTCTGCAGCAATAAACTCGGTCAACGACACACAGCAAACATCCGCGAATCTTTCTACGGCGTATCAACAAGGAGACGCTGGGGTCAGCTTGTCGCAGGTTATGGTCGCATCGCAGAAAGCCAGTGTTTCATTTCAGGCTTTGACGCAGGTGCGAAATAAGATCGTAGAGGCCTATCAAGATGTCATGAACATGCCGATCTAGGGAAGTGCATAACCTAAGCGCATTCTGATTATCAAAAAGAAGCAGTAAAGAGGCTAATCCATGGCAGCATTACCGGCACAAACCGGAGACACCGCAGCTCCACTTCGACAGAATGATTTCCTCAATGGTTTGGGGAATATCGGCGTATTTCGCCAATTATTTCTGATGGTGGGTTTGGCGGCGAGTGTAGCAATGGGGGGAGCGATTGTGCTCTGGTCGATGGATGAAGAATATAGACCGCTGTATACCAATCTTGATCATATGGATCCTGGTGATGTTTTAAATATTCTTCAAAGTAGTCAGATCAATCACAAGATTGACGAAAATACCGGTGCATTATTAGTTGCAGCGGATCAAATTCATGATGCGAGATTGAAATTGGCGGGTGCCGGCATTTCTCCCGATGGCAGTTTCGGCTTTGAGATGTTAGATAAAGAACAGCCGCTGGGAACCAGCCAGTTCATGGAAAGTGCCCGTTTTAAAAGGGGTTTGGAAGGCGAGTTAGGAAGAACTATTTCCAGTATTAGAGCGGTCCGGGGCGCGCGTGTACATCTTGCTATACCGAAAACATCAGCCTTTATAAGGGACGCGCGAAAGCCCACCGCGTCGGTGTTTCTCGATCTGTATGGCGGTAGCGGGATTAATACGGAGCAAGTCAGAGCCATTGCGAACATGGTTGCATTCAGTATCCCTGAACTAACGGTTCAAAATGTTACCGTTGTTGATCAACGAGGCAACTTGTTATCCAATTTTGATGCAGATCAGGACATGGCTA
>CAYNZI010000621.1:0-2263 GCA_964401565.1 uncultured Spongiibacteraceae bacterium | reverse complement strand
ACCCTCTCAAAAGCATTCAATCTCGCCGAAAGGCTTCGCCTACAAATTGCCAATGATGAGTTACTAAATCAACTAACTAAGAACGGCATCACTATTAGCGCCGGTTTATATCCTTTTGATATGGCACAGGATATGGACTGGCATATTAGCATGGCAGATAAAAAACTTTACCAGGCAAAACATAACGGCCGAAACGCTGTCGTTTATTAAGCTGGCTTTCCTCAATATCTCAAATGGATAAACGGACGTTCGGCGTGGCCCGGGCTCACCCTAAGTAAACACGTATTGATAGCAGTAATTCAGTCATTCCATCACGCCTAAAACTACGTCTAATCCTCTAATGTGATCGGAGTCTTAAATCCCTCAGGTTTAATTGCGAGTACTGAGCAGTTAATCCGAGTAAGAATTGCTTCAGCCGTATTACCCATAATGAACCCCGAAATACCGGTTCGCCCTACCGTGCCCATCACTATCAAATCGGCCTCAATGTCATTGGCAAAAGCTGAGATCTCTTGTCGCGGCGATCCTTTCAATAATTGCTTTATTGGTTCGAGATAGACCATCGTCTCCGTCCCCAATTTAACTCTCACCTCCTCTATCAGCACATCCATTTTTTCGACGTACTGCTGCCTCATTTCTTCGACATGCTCAGCCACTTCTTCATCTGAGCTTTGCATAAACCCACTTTGCATCATACTTTCACCAATAGCCCGCCAAGCAGTAACGATATAAAACTCCGCACTTTCAGGCAATGCCAAAGAACTCGCTATTTGGAGAACCTCAACATTCAGCAAATGTCTCACATTAAGCTCTTTCGGTAAGTAATTATCGTCGACATCGACTGCCGCCAATATACGATGAAAGGCTTTGTCTACTCCAGGCTTCGTTAGCAACACTGGACATGGGCATTTGCGTAATAAATGCATATCATCGCTGCCAAAAATATGAGCGATGCCTGCTCCGTCACTTTGCGCGACCTTGATAACTAAATCATCGCCGCCACGTAAAATCTCACGGGTGATTTCGATGAATGAAATACCGACAAGAACTTTTACGTGTAGCTCCACAGATATTTCAAACGAGGCCAACCACTCTTCAAGCGCATCCTTGTGAGAAGCAATTATATTCGCCTGAAGATCTTTGATTGATAACCCATCGCCTGGCAATTTTATACCATAGGGAAAGTCATCGATGACTTTGATCACTTTAACGCGAGCCTGATTATTTTCTGCCAGTGTTAAAACGCGTTCAAACGTAGATCTAGATGAGTTGTTATCGGGGGTTACTACGAAAAGAATATCTTTGAATCTCTGCATATCAGTCGCCCTGTTCGATTTTGGAAACAATTCCTTGTACTATACCTTGAAAGAAAAACCCCCTTATTCTATATACTACTGAGCTGGCTGGTAAATAGATTATTCTAGATCAACTTTCTCTATAACCTTACCAATATGACACTCACAAACACGGGATGAATCTAATACCTCATATCTACCTAATAGGCTTTAACTATCTTTTAAAAGATGACTACTTTGTTCTGCAAGTCCAGCTCCGACCTCAGTGAAATAGTTAAAAACCTCATCAATACCTGCTTCTAATAATATAGCTCTTTGGTCTTCATACTGAGCAATTCCTGCCGTTTTCCCCGGATAACCGATATGCTGAAGCTGCTTTATCGCCTCGATAGAATCGAGATAGCTTGGCATTGAAAATATAATCAATCGAATAGATTTAAGACTAATATAATCCCAAAAATCAGGATCTTCAGCATCACCTACAATCACATGACGGCCTAACTGTTGCTGCTGCTTTACTCGCTCTTTGTCGACATCAACACCACATACATTTTTTTGTAAATGATCATGAAAGGCATCATAAGCGCCCACACCTACGCGTCCCATGCCGACTACTAGTACTGTTGCATCACCAGATTCAGGAAAAGGGTCTTCGGGGAGGCGATCGAAATTCTCAAAACTTTTAATATAACTACTCCAGTGAGAATATAACCTATGAGCATTTGCATTAATAAGAGCGGAAAACACAAACGACAAAGAAACCGCAAGCGCCATGATAACCAACCACTCTTTGGCGAGCAGGCCATGAACAACACTCACTGAACACACAATCAAGCCAAATTCACTGTAGTTTGCGAGGCTCATAGCACTTAAAAATGCGGTGCGACTGCGCAGTTTCAAACGTGTCAGCCAGACAAAAAACATACCCGCCTTAATAGGCAGCGCTATTGCCATAACCAACGCCACAC
>CAYNZI010000620.1:0-2264 GCA_964401565.1 uncultured Spongiibacteraceae bacterium | reverse complement strand
CGTGGGCAGAATGTCGAGAAGATCGAAGACCTTGAGATTTTGGATGAAGTTGGTCTGACAAAAAAACAAGTTGACGATATGTATCGATATCTGGCTATAGCGAACTATGAAGATCGTTTTGTAGTTCCTACCGCACACCGAGAAGAAGCCCTCAAATATGCTCAAGCTGAAGCAAATGGTTGTGGTTTTACCTTTGGTAACGGCTGCAGTGACGGCAACAGTGACGTTAATATGTTCGGCGCAAAAAAATCAAATCACAAAGATATTATCTCTGCCGTACAGATTTGGGAGGAATAGTCATGGAGATACTTAAAGTTTTAGGACTGCTTATCAATTACCCAACTGCCGAGGTCGGCGCACATCGCGTCGATCTTGAAGAATCGATTAAAAAGTCCCGGGAAATATCACCGGAATTACGATCAAAATTACTGGCATCCGTAGCAAATATCTACGAGGCCGACATTATGGATGCTCAGGAAAACTACGGACTGCTGTTCGATCAGGGACGCTCGATGTCTTTACACCTGTTTGAGCACGTACATGGAGAATCAAGAGATCGTGGTCAGGCCATGGTCGACCTGATGGAAATCTATAAGCAGCAGGGGTTTGAAATGGCCGCGTTAGAGCTGCCTGATTACATTCCGCTGTTCCTTGAGTATCTTGCTACCCGGCCTGATATTGAAGCAAGGGAATGGTTGGCTGACGTCTCGCATATTCTCGCTCAACTTTGCGCACGCCTCTATCAACGAGGTACCACAGAGGACGAATTCGCCAACCATTATGCTGTCATGTTAGAGGGTTTACTAGTGATTGCAGGCGCCCGAACGCAATTGGAAGAAATTCGCGAGCAGGTAGCACTGGAAACTCCAGACAATACGCTGGAGGCAATCGACAAAGAATGGGAAGAAACTGCCGTCACATTTGGCCCTGCTGCTGACGCATGTGGCCCAGAGAAAAAGACAACGGTTAGTGACACACAAGCGTTGCAATGGGTTGATCCCAATGGCAATACACCGGCTAATCAATCGCTTAACAAGAGGCATACAGTATGATCAATACAATCCTTTTTGCGCTTTTTCCTTACGTAGCCCTAACGGTGTGTCTGGTTGGATGCTGGATCAGATTTGATCGTGAGCAATACACCTGGCGAGCTGGATCCAGTCAACTTTTACGCAGCAAAGGCATGGTGTTTGCCAGCAATAGCTTTCACATTGGTATTATTTTCGTGCTTAGCGGGCATTTTATCGGGCTATTAACCCCTGAGCCCATCTATCACTATGTGATATCAACGGCTGACAAACAATTACTGGCGATGGTTTCTGGCGGTGTGTTCGGCGGACTCTGCTTTGTCGGTTTGAGCATGTTGCTATACCGCAGGATAACAGATGAAAGAATCAGCGCTACCGGTAGCCGCAGTGATTTGATGATATTGGTTCTTCTCTATGTGCAGCTCCTTCTAGGATTAGCCACCATCGTCATTTCAACACAGCATATGGATGGTTCGGTGATGCTGATGCTCGGTAACTGGGCGCAAAGTATTGTCACCTTACAACCGGCACAAGCTGCGGCGTCCATTGCCAACGTTCATATCATCTATAAATTACACGTTTTCTTTGGCGTATCACTGGTATTGGTGTTTCCGTTCACCCGACTGGTTCACATTATTAGCGCGCCCATATGGTATTTCGGCCGAAGCTATCAAATAGTTCGCCAAAAGAAAACAAATCGCTAACAACAAACATTTTTAAACTTTAAAGGAAGAACCATGAAAAAGAAGACTATTTGCCAAGCTATTTCGGTAGCCTTACTGACGCCAGCACTACTGTCATCGCCGGCCTTTGCAGAAGACAGCATCACTGACGCAATAAAAAATGGTGAAGCTCATTTGAATCTGCGACTGCGTTATGAAGACGTGGATCAAAGTAATCCCGCAGACAAAAGTGCGAGCGCTTTAACACTTAGAACTCGAATCAATTACAAAACAGCCAACTTTCAAGGCTTCACTGCTTTTGTAGAACTGGATGATGTAACGGCTTACGACGGTGATAAATACAACAGCACAACTAATGGGAATGGCAATAAAGCAGTCATAGCTGACCCCGAAGGTACCGAGGTTAATCAAGCGTGGGTGAACTACAACAACTGGGATACCGATTTCAAATGGGGACGCCAGCGTATTCTTTTAGACAATCAACGTTTTGTTGGGGGCGTTGGATTTCGCCAAAATGAGCAAACCTACGATGCCTTTTCCGTTACCAACAATA
>CAYNZI010000619.1:0-2270 GCA_964401565.1 uncultured Spongiibacteraceae bacterium | reverse complement strand
CATAACCCTGTATCACAGCAGACCGCTCCGTCAGATTTCTCGAGAATTGCACCCACCTGCGATAGCGACAATTTAGGCAGTGCCGTGGCATTGTCGTGATTGTTGGCGAGTCGTTGCGCACGCTGCAATTCTTCGTCGTTACCGCAGGGGAGCACTACATTATATCCCGCCTGGGAGGCCTTTTTTATGAGCTGGTTCCAGTGACTTTCGGGCCACAATTTTGTTGTCCAGCTGGCATTGTGCACAAAAACCAAATAGCGATCAGGAAGTTCAATGTCGGGTAATTGCAGGCGGCTGAGATCGATGCCGTAGTCTGGACCTGAATCAGGCACTTGGTAACCGATAGCCTGCGCAAACAACTGCCGTTGACGGGCGATTGCATGCAGAGATTTATCAGCAGCGTGGCGATAGTGATAAGCCCAATGCGCGGGTCTCTCCCGCAGGCTGAATTTGTCTAATCCGTGGCAGTGCCCCCGTCTTAACCCGGCAATGACAGCACTTTTCAGATTGTTTTGAGCGTCCAGAATGACATCGTAATCATCGGCGTTGAGTCGCTTGTAAAAGTCTTTAAGTTGGCCGCCAAAAATTGATTGCTTGAGATTCTTTTTCCATCGCCGATGGGCGCTTGGAATAATATTTCCGACGGCTGGGTGCCAGCTTGGGACATCGGCAAAAGCCTCATCAACGATCCAATCAAAAGTGATGTTTGGAATCATCCTGCGGGCATCTGTCAGTGCCGGCAGTGCATGCATTAAGTCACCCATCGAGGTCAGCTTGATGAGAAGAACGCGTTTGCTCATTGAATATAAGGTGCCTAGTAAATGAAGCGAGGGTCATTGAACCCTCGTTAAAGCGAATATTATAACCGGAATCAGTTGCGGCTAAACAATTTCTTAATACCCTTTAGTTTAGCGGTGAATCCGTGACGATTATGATGTTTCTTGACGGCAGCTTCATCGGCGACAAAATTGATTTGAATCGATCGTCTACTACCCTCGTAGGAAGGATGACCGTGCCAGCAGTTGTCCGTTACCCTAAACCCCAGCATTGTGCCGGCATTAGGAGCCACTTCAGCGACAGAGTCTTCCATGTTGTCACTGTTAAGAATCCGCAGCCTACCACCTAGTGCAGTCCATGTTTCATTGAAGTAAATTAGGATGGTTGCAATTTTGGATTTGGAATCTGTGTGTACGCGGCCATCTTTTTCACGTGAATATCCGCGCAACGTGACGATCATCGGTAAGATACTTAGATCTAATCCCAGTTTTTCTGAAATTTGTTGGCGAAACTCGGGGCCATTCAATTCATCGATTAAGGCGTCGAACTGGGGTCCTAATTCCAGGCCGTCCAGTGTGAAGCTACCTCCTTCAGCGATAGTGGGGAAATCCTGCATTACGGCATCCACTTTATTGCTCATAAGAGACTGCTCAATGACGAAATAAGGATAAGGTTGTTGATTGACTGTGGCGTCCGTTAAAGCGGTTAAATCCAATAGTTCTGTCATGATTGGGGCTCTTTTACTGTCACTGAACGGTAGTATTCTTCAGTGGAATTGTTGACGATTTATAGTGATTTTAGGTTCCGCGGCATGACTACGTCAATGAGTTATCACGAGGCAATAGTTTGTTCTTGTGCTCTTCGTCGACTATCCGGGCCGCCAGCGTGGCTAAAATAGTATTGTAAGGAGGGCGGTGGTCATCGCTGTGTTCAAGCCAGTGGCGAAACTCAATAGATGGTAAGCCATTATCGCGCAGATAATGGATGAATTTCAGGGTTTTAAATCCGTCAAACCAGTGGCTGATGTGCTGTTGGCGTGTTTTGTGAGTTTTGCCGTGCTTAAAACAATGATCAATTGCGTCTTGAAGACGGAACCGCTCGGCGATTTTGGCAATTAGATCGATGTTTATTGTGTGATCTCTGTTAACCGCAAGGTTGCTGGCAACGACCGATAACTTACTTTCTTTTGTCGTTAAGTGACTCATTAGCTCGAGGAAAAATTTCAAGTAATAGAAACAATGCGGGTGATAGAGCGGCATTGAAAGAATGTCCTCTTTTTCTGCCAGACTGATAACGGCTTGTCCGGTTCCAAAAGGAGCGCGGGTAGATTCTCGCGCCTGCAATTGAATGATTGGAGTGAGTAGAGATTCAATGCGCCCGGTTTTGGCGAGTTTATTGAGTAGATAGAAATCCTCTGCACCGGATCGTTTTGGAAACCCCCTTACTTTTGCGTAGTGAAGGTAGTCAACGCAAAGGGTGCTGCCGATAGTATG
>CAYNZI010000618.1:0-2276 GCA_964401565.1 uncultured Spongiibacteraceae bacterium | reverse complement strand
GTGAACCGGGTTGAAGAGGGCATTAAGGCGCTGGATTATCCTGTGATCCAGTCCATCCAGATTGTTTTCAATATCTTCCGACAACGATCGCTGGAGATACTTTTTCCGGAGGCACAGAAACGCGGTGTTGGCATCCTGGCCCGCCTGCCTCTGTCGTCGGGAATGCTAACCGGCAAAATGAAACCCTCCACCACTTTTGAGGAGTCAGACCACCGGCATTACAATCGCAGCGGCGAAGTATTTGACCATGGCGATACGTTTTCAGGGATGGATTACGACGTTGCTTTGAAAGCAGTTGAAGAACTGATGCCTTTAGTTCCTGCTCATCAGAAGATGGCGCAATGGGCGCTTAGGTGGGTGTTGATGCATGAGGCCGTCACAAGCGTGATCCCCGGTGCCCGCCGCCCAGATCAGGTTGAGGAAAATTTGCACAGCGCAACCTATCCTCCCTTCAGTCCCACCACGATGGAAGCGATCAAACGGATCTACGACACGTATGCCAAACCGCAAGTGCATGCAAAGTGGTAGGCCATGGCGCGAAAATGAAACAGAAAGAGGGAGTATAAAATGAAAAAAGATCCCGAAACACCAACCATGTCAGCCTGCAGCGGTTGCCGGAACATTTCCTGCAAGTCCTCAGCAGCAGGATCGAGGCCATTTCGCTGGACCAAAACACGCACGGACGTTTACCAGACCATTTTCAAGCACGGAGATTACCATTTCTCCGTTGACGATGTCTTTCAAGAGCTGAGTGCCTCCGAAAGCACCACCTCCCTGGCCAGTGTCTATAACTCCCTATCGGTCTTTGCCGAACATGGGATCATTCGACGCCTACCCAAGATCGGAAATAGGACCTATTTCGATACCAGTCTGACCAAGCACGCTCACGTCTACGACCTGAACACTGGGGAACTGTCAGACTTCGAACCTGAAAAAGCGGATTCGATGACCAAGGAATTGAACAATATGGTGGATTCGTTTTCCCACATCGTGCTCTTTCAATGAGGATCGCAATGGGGCGTCCTGCCTAAGCTGGGGTCTGTTCCGGTGGGGGACAGATAGTACGCTAACGAAATCAGCAGTTCATTCGAAGCGCAGAGAATGGCCGGAATGGGCAGGATTAATATTTCAGTTTTAACCCGCGCCCTTGTAGGAGTCAGGACAAAACTAGCAACTACAACAACTATTTTAAGTTACCGCAATCGGTGTAAAGCCGACCACATTCGACATTTCGATTTTCCGCAGCAATTTTGGGCTGAAACTGTTGAGAATTACCGAGTACATCACGCCCATTTCTATGGCGGATTTAAATATAGTGCAGGTCAATAGGAATATCCACCCGCTTCCAATCTTCCATCAGTATTGAGTATATAATATTATGAATGTTTCCGAAAAAATCACGCGCATATCAAAATCCATCGATGCAAATCTTGAGAGACACTACAATCAAGTATTAACTGATGAGTATATTGCAGAGACGAAATGTCTTCGGCGAGCATGGAACGGTTGTTACAACGAACCTATTCAGTAAACCCTAAAATGGTCGCTTACCACACGAACCGAATGATACCACTTAGTAGCCAGTCCGATAGTGTAATTTGGTAATTGAACTTGGATTTCAACGTCGACCAATACTCCAAATATTGAGCGCACGATTTACTCATACAAACCACGGAGGGATTCGGAATGGATAAATCCGGAACAGATGCCGACAAGCCACAGCCTAATAACAAAGAGAAGTGTAGTGGAAATTGTGACAATTGCATTTCAAAAGTAGCCATGCACCTAGAAGCCTTCAGTGTTCGCTTCGTGCAAAATAAGACTGGACATTGGATTTGGGTAAAGTTTGATGATGCTACCGGTTACATTGAACGAGGCCGTGAATCTTTTAGCTCACTTGATCATTGCAAAAGAGATGCAAGGCTTTCAAATTCTACAATTAATGCAGTAACCCAACAAAAGGACTAAGCGTAAATTTGCTTAATTATACTTTAAATATCATAATGGGGCTGTTAAAATTTTTGAGAATGAACCCTATCTAGCGTCAGCAAACGTCGCCTCACCGCATATTAATTTCTGAGAGCGTCGTGTGCTTGAATGGCCCCTAGAAACCGCTGCTGTCAACGGCGGAATAAAAACCGGCCATTCGGCGGCGTAAAAGAAGGCCACTTGGCGACGGGTTAATTTTTTTCTAGAGACGACAGCAGCTTTTTCCGGTGGAACGCCGCGCTGCCTAATCTGCGATTTGATCCTTTCTGATAATTGGAAGGAGTTAA
>CAYNZI010000617.1:0-2280 GCA_964401565.1 uncultured Spongiibacteraceae bacterium | reverse complement strand
ATCGACTGGTTCATGAGCAATCCCCTGAGCACCATCAATCAGCACCCATGCACCCACAGCCCTGGCTCGCTTACACATATCTTCAATGGGATTAACGGTGCCCAGCGCATTCGAAACATGAGGAAAAGCCACCAACCGCGTTCTATCGCTGAGCAGCGCACTGTATTCATCCAGCAGCACATCGCCATCAGCATCAATTGGCGCGATTTTTAGTGTCGCCCCACTGCGCTTACAAGCCTGCTGCCAGGTAACCAAATTAGCGTGGTGCTCCATTTCAGTCACCAATATTTCATCGCCCACTGACAATAATTCTGCCACTCCATTTGCGACAATATTGATTGATTCTGTAGTGCCACTCGTCCAAATTACTTCGTTTCGACTGTTCGCATTGATAAATTTGGCAATCGTATCTCTGGCATCCTCGTATCGACGGGTTGCCTCATCCGCAAGCTGATGAGCCCCGCGGTGAACGTTGGAATTACAGGTAGTGTAGTAATCCACAATCGCATCAATCACACACTGGGGTTTTTGCGTTGTAGCGGCATTGTCCAGATAGACCAACGGTTTACCATCAACCTTCCGAGACAAAATAGGAAACTGCGAGCGGATAGCATCCACATCAAACGTTTTCCTTTCAGCCGCTACGATACTCATTGCGTCGCTTCCATTTGCGAGAATCGGCGACGTAGATGCGGACGCAACCAAGCGGCCAGATCCTGATTTGGCATTTGATCCACCAACTCGTTGATGAAACCAAAGCTCAATAAAATCCGGGCCTGAGCCTTGCTCACACCTCTCGACTGCAAATAATACAATGCCTCTTTGTCGATTTCTGCAACGGTTGCGCCGTGTGCGCAACGCACATCATCGGCATAAATCTCCAGCTCTGGCTTAGTATATATCTCAGCATTTCGCGACAACAGCAGATTTCGATTATTGAGTTCCGCTAGTGTTTTCTGTGCATAGCGATGAATATGGATACGTCCGTTAAATACGGCCCTCGCGCTATCGGCGACAATTCCCCGGACATTTTCTTCACTCGTTCCATTGGCAGCAATGTGTTCAATAGAACTATGTAAATCAAAAGTCTCTGAACCATTTAACAGATAAAAAGCATTGAGTTTCGCTACTGCATACTCGCCAATATGATTGACATCAATATCCAGCCTCGACAGCTCACTACCAAACCCAACCACCGTACTATTGAGTGCTGATTTGTGATTGAGATTAAAGTGACAGCCGCCAATACTGATGGCCTCACCCGTATTCATCGCGATGCGATAATGCTCAAGTATTGCCGACTCACCGACAACGTATTCCGAATAACCGGTATTGAAACTTCGCTCTTCGCCAGCAAAATCTTCGATAACCACCGCCTCAGCATTGTCACCCAGACGCATCAAAACACGCAGATGTGATTCACAGCCATTGCTTTGGCGACAAATAATCCTGATGGGGCGGTCGATCTTAACGCCTTCAGCGATATCAACTAACAAACCGGCAGTAGCAAGAATGTCGTTAACAAGACCAAAATAATGCTTGGACGGCTTAGCCCCGGTAAAAACTTGAGCGGCCCATTCCTGCTGACCCAACGGTGCTTCGGCCAGCGAAAAAACGGATAACCCGCTGGGGAAATCAGCCATCTCGGAATGCAACACACCATCAACAAACAAGATATCAATACTATTGAGGCCCGCAATAATCTCTGGCTCGTTGAAATCGCCATTGCCTGCCTGCGTGTATTTTGCCTCGACCAGCATGTTGACCGATGTATATTTCCACGCTTCAGTTTTTCTTGTTGGCCACTGCGATTGCCGTAACAATTCAAGTGACTGCTGGCGCTGAGGAGAAAGCCAGTCGCTAGTCGCCTCCCCGCGATCGACGGCATTAGCTAACCACGTGCTCATGCAGAATTCTCCGCAGAATTTTCGGCCTTTTCTCCCACCAGCCAGCCATAACCCTGCTCTTCCAATTCGTGAGCCAACTCAGCCCCACCGCTTTTCACGATTTTCCCTGCTGACAAAACATGAACGTAATCGGGCTTAATATAATCGAGCAATCGCTGGTAATGGGTAATCACAATGAAACTCCTGTCAGGAGAACGAAGACTATTCACGCCATCAGCAACGATTTGCAGCGCGTCAATATCAAGCCCTGAATCAGACTCATCCAAAATGCACAGCTTTGGTTCCAACAACAGCATTTGCATTATTTCATTGCGCTTTTTCTCTCCTCCGGAGAAACCCTCATTAACACCGCGCTTCAAAAACGCTACCGGCA
>CAYNZI010000616.1:0-2287 GCA_964401565.1 uncultured Spongiibacteraceae bacterium | reverse complement strand
TAGACCGTGGTCCGATTTTTTCATCTTTTACCAGTTGGAATGCAGCCTATAACTTCGCTAATAGCCGCGTGTCAACTCTTGGCGGCTGGTTTTCAACTCAGCGCATCTGGGCTGTGGCAACCCGAATTGATGATTCTGGCACCGGTGTTTCAGTCCCAGAACCTGCCAGCTTCCTGCTATTAAGTCTTGGCTTAGCTGGCTTAGGCTTGAGTCGACTCAAACGAACTGACAAAGGGAGGGCGTAACTTCACCACCCGCCGTGGTCACGTAAAATGCATTAGTGATTCACTACTGAACTGATAGCCCTAGCTATTACTTCAGTAGCTGACTGTAAAAAGCGGCAGCCAATACAACCCTGTAATCTACAGTTTTTCCGTGCCATGGCTTTTCAATCAAATCGGGAAGTTCAGCTTTTACCCATTTGGCGGCATCTTGATAAACCTGCAGATCGTTTGAGCTGATCCCTACCGAGATAATCGCATTTTTATTCAAAGTAATGGTAAAAGTATCGGTCACATTAAATGCAATATTCAGCGCTTTCATATGGTCGTCTTCCACGGTAATTGAACACGAAAATTTATTGTCACTTTGCCGCCGACAAGGCATTCGTTCGACTACTTTGTAGTGCCCTCCTCTAGCCCAACCTTGATAGTAGACAATAAGAGGAAGAGACTTATCTGCTTTCACCAGCACCTTTGAAAGTCGACCCGTATCAAAGGAGTAGAACGTAGTGATAAAATCTTCAACAATCGAATGGCTTAAAGCATCAAGGTCTTTGGAATTGCCAGTACCGGCACTGCACCCTGTTACTAAAAGAGCAAAAACAATACCAAATTTGAACATTTTACTATCACCCCATTCCCCGCTAACGCGTTCTGGAAATCACCGTCTGGCGGACCATCGGAGAGTTCGTCATAGCCACTGCTCCAGGTCTTTCTTTTTGACTTTCCCCGTAGCCGTCATGGGCAAAGCGTCGACCAATCGAAATTCTGGGACCTTATAAACAGCCATAGCCTTTTTGCACCAGGCGGTTAAGCTATCACTGTCTTCACTCCCCTCCTTTCGTAAAATAATAAAAGCCACCGGCTTTTGTCCGGAGTTAACGTCCTCACGCGCAATAACTGCGCTAGCCACCACAGAGGGATGACTACCCAGCATGGTTTCCAGCTCAGTCGGAAAGACACTCATGCCGTTAACTTTTATCATTTCTTTCCGCCGCCCCAAGTAGCGAATAAACCCCTGCTCGGTAATTAAGCCGATATCACCTGTATGAAACCATCCTTCCTTAAATAGGCTCTCATCGAGCTCAGGCTTATTCCAGTAGCCACTAAAAAGTGCGGGAGAACGCATACATATTTCACCGTCAACATCTAACGGCAATAGCATACCCGTATCAAAATCACAGATTTTAAATTCTGTTCCAGCGACCGGCAATCCAACAAAAATGGGATCAAACGTAAGGTCAAAATCGTTTTCCTGAAAACCTGCGGTAAAGGTATCGCAGGTATTAGTTTCGGTCATACCGTAGCTGGACTCAAAGAGTGTACAGCCCGTTAATGCGCGCCAGCGCCGACGATAATCCACGGTTAACTTTTTGATGAACGAGATGCAAGGCGTTAACTCCAAACTGCTCAAGTCATATTGATCAAGGCGTTCATGATTAAGCACCTCATCAACACTATCGACCAAAAGTGCGGTCTGCTCAACACTATAGTGCTCCACTGCGGCCATAAAGGCTTCGCAATCCCAGCGACACAACAATACTTGAGTGGAGCCGGTAAAAATGGGGCACAGCAATGATGCATCTTCACCGGCAATCCAAAACTGGGGTAAAAATATCAAGCTTAGTCGGTCGGCGTCTTCGCTACCGCTTAGTGCTGGAACATAACTGGCGCAGGTATACACCATATGGGAATGGGTGTGAATGCAGCCCTTGGGCAGACCCGTCGTACCTCCGGTGTAATTGACCGCCGCTATGTCATCAAGCATCACTTGATGGGCCGAAGCCCCTGTGGACTGATTGGAAATACAGACATAAAAATCTGCCACCGACGGTGGCAACTCAATCTTAGGCAAATCCATTACGTCCGGCGTAGGCACTGTCGGTAAGCTAGTCTTCAGTTCGCTAAGACTGGTGGCAACGATAAACTCAATGGCCAGCTCTTGGCACAGCGGCTGTAACATTGACAATAGCTGATCAAAACAAACGACAGCTTTGGGACAGCAATCACTGAGCTGGTGGCGCAGCTCCATTTCTTTAGAAAGGGGGCTAATGGGATGATAGATA